>JBAUNL010000643.1:0-6701 GCA_049579205.1 Rhodomicrobium sp.
GTTTCTTTTAAATCCCCATAGGTCACGGACGCTTCCCGCGGTTTCCTTCTTCGAGGGCTTTCAGACGCCGGCCGGGCTGGAGAAGACCTGCGCGCATCGATGCGGCCGCCATCTGAAACCCATTACGATTTGAGACCTTCGAAAAGTCCGAACTTAGATCAACTTATCCTTCAACAGCGGACGCAACCGATACGTTTTCGAAGCGCCGTACTTAGGGCGAGATTGACCCGCAGCAGACCTCGGCCTCATTGGTTGCAAAATATCCGCCGCGCCCGATGACTGACGGTCGCCAATTCGATATCCTGCAATTCGGCCCTGGCTAGCGTGGCCGCTCGCGGCGCATGCCCAACAGCCGAGCCGGCCGATCATCGAGCTCCGCCAACCCCAACCTAATAGCCAATTGAGGGTTCTAGAAATGCAGATCGACCTTCCAGATGTCATTGCGGAAGTACGAGAAGCCTTCGAGCGATACGAAAAGGCTCTCGTATCAAATGACGTTGCAACACTTGATGAGATGTTTCGCAATGACTCCCGTACTATTCGCTATGGTGCGACCGAAAACCTTTACGGTTATAAAGAAATTGAAGCCTTTCGAGGTATACGTCCATCCGCCAGCCTCGCCCGGACACTCTCGAAGACGGTAATTACCACATTTGGACGCGATTTTGCGATGGCATCGACCTTGTTTCGCCGAACAACAGCGCCAGGAAAGGTCGGCCGTATGACGCAAACTTGGGTGCGTTTCGACGAAGGCTGGCGTATTGTTGTCGGGCACGTGAGCGTCATCGATCAGCCTGCTCAGTAAGAACCTCACGGTGTCCGCTTAATGTGCAGGTTCTGACTAAGTTTATGATTTAACGTGCAATTCAGCTGCTCCCTCAATTGCGGACGTTGCCATCTTTGTCCCAATGGATTCGCAAAAATTATCTAGCTAGATATGCTGATCTCAGCTCGGGTCGATTCCGGACCCGGGCGCTTTTTCACGACAAGGCTGCTTTACACCTCATCGCGGAATCGCGCCAGCCAAGATAAGGCGAGACCGGCTGTACGTCCTGATCCTCGGCGGAAGTAGCGCGCTTTTCTTTGCCGGGAAAAGCGGGATCTGATCATTATCGTACGAAGCCCATGGGAACGTTTTACCTCTTACCTGATGTTGCCGCCGCCGCCGCCGCTGTTGCTGCCGCCTGCGTCATACCGATTGAACTCGTCCCAAGCTACACACTTGGGTAGCGCGGCGCACGTCCAGCCGCCTTCCGGAGCACCGCCTCTGTTCTGGTAGGCCTGTTCACAGGGAACTAGCGGGGCAGGGCATTTCTGGACTTTTGAGGCGGCATGTTTCCGCCGAAAAGCCCGGTGGGCATCGGCAGGAGCGGCACATAACCCGCACACGGCAATCGCTGAAACGAGGGTTCCTACTGTCCACTTTCTCATTTCTGGATCCTTTCCCAGTTTGAGTTTTGGGTTTCCAAGGCCCCCCCGATGGACAGAAGCATCTAAGCACAATATCCGCTATGTAGTAAGTTAGGTTACCGCTTACTCCGACTAATTCGGCGTCCGCTATCCACTCAATTGCGCTTTATGGTTCAGCAACTTCGAACTTCGGGTTGCGGCCTTGTGCTGCAATCCCTGTTTTGTCAAACAGTTACTGCTTTTTGGCCCGAGTCAGGGCGCGCGCGCACCAGGAGCAAAGCGAGGCCGTGACCTCAGCTGCACTTCTGACGAGGAGAGCTTCGGCTTTACATAACTTTACAACCGACAACCTTCGCAGAAACAATCCGCTCCCAAATCAGGCTCGCCGCTTAAGCGGTGAAGTTAATGCGGAGCTTTATTCCATGTCTGACCAAACATCCAATACCGGCCCACAAAGCCAGCCCGCGGCTGCGCCGCGGCGAAGGCGTCGTTGGCTTTTTGCACTGCTGATCGGCGTCGCGGGTCTGTTCGGCTTTGCCGCCGGCAGGGTTCACAGTTCACCCTGGTGGCATTGGGGCGGCCATCATTTCCTGGATGCTGAAGATATCATTTTCATCGTTCAGCATCGCGTCGATCGGATGCTTAAAAGCGTTGATGCCACATCGGAACAGCGCGACAAGATCGACGCCATTGTGAAGGCGGCGGTTAATGACCTCATGGCCATGCGGAAAGACAGGTCCGAGCGGCGTGAGAAGATCCTTGCGATCATGAAGGCCGACACCGTGGACCGCCCCGCCCTCGAAGCCCTGCGGGCTCAGCAGCTTGCTGTCGCCGAAGCTGCCTCAAAGCGCATCGTGCAAGCTGTTGGGGACGCTGCCGAGGTCTTGAAGCCGGAACAGCGGCGGCAACTCGCTGAGCGCTGGGAGCGCTGGCGTGGGCATCTCTAACGATCCGACACCATATGGCATGGAGTCCTTCTCTTTTGCGGAGGGTGCCTCCATGCCAACTGTTTTATTGATTGAGGATGACTTGCGCCTTGCCAGAATGATCTCGGACTATCTGCGAGACCATAAATTCAATGTCCTGCACGCAGGGAATGGCAGCAGCGGATCGAGCATGCTGCGGCGAGAACCTGTCGATCTTGTTATCCTCGATCTGATGCTCCCGGACAGAAACGGCCTCGATCTCTTGCCCGAGCTACGCCGCGTCAGCGCCGATGCGGCCACCGTGCCAGTGATCATGCTAACGGCGCGGGGCGATCCGATGGACCGCGTGGTGGGGCTCGAGATCGGCGCGGACGACTACATCGCAAAGCCCTTCGAGCCACGTGAGCTTCTAGCGCGGATTCGCGCTGTCTTACGCCGCCGCGCGCATCAAGCCCCCGGCTCTGCTGGCGGCGACATCCTCCGCTTCCCCGGCCTCGAAATCGATCGAGGCACCCGCCAGGTTCGCGTGGACGGCGAGGTCAAAAATCTTACAAGCTACCAGTTTGACCTCCTTGCCATCATGGCTGAACGCGCCGGGCGAGTGCTTTCGCGGGAGCAGCTGACGGAGCTTGCTGGACGTCACAGCGAATACGATCCGAGCTTGGACCGTTCCGTCGACGTTCATATCGCCCGCATCCGCGCCGCCATTGAAAAAGACGTGAAGCATTCGAGGCATATCATTACGGTAAGAGGGGCAGGCTATGTCTTCGCCAAGGGGCGCGAGTAATGCGCCGACTCTATTTTCGTATCTACCTCGCCGTGCTTGCGAGCCTTGCCCTGTTCGCCGTTCTTGTCGGCCTCATGGGCTTGGCCATATGGCAGTTTCGGGATCCTGAAGAACCGAGCGCACACTTTACCTTCGCCTCGGATATCGCTGAACATTTGCTGCCGGCTCGGGCAAGTGAGGAAGAACTCCAAAAGGAAGTGCAGTTTTGGCACGAAAAGAGCGGGTTTGTGCTGGCGCTGTTTTCGCCCGATGGAAAATTGATCGCGAAGGCTGGCGCAGTCCCGGCTTCGAGGCTCAAGGCTATAGCGCGGCCCGCGGCGCACGGCCTTCGGTGGCTTGGTCGTGGCACCTTCGTTGTGAAACTTGGCGACGGCCGGCGGCTGTTCGTTGCCCGCCCCGCTTACGAATTGGGCTGGCTCTTCCCGTGGCGCTGGCTGTTCCTTCTGTTCGCCATCGGTCTTGCCATCGCCATTTGTACTTTCCCTCTTGTCCGAAGGCTGACCAGGAATCTGGAGCGGCTGGAGAAGGGCGTCGCCGCCTTCGGCCAGGGAGACTTAATGGCGCGCGTAGCCGTAAAAGGGCATGACGAGGTGGCAAAACTGGCCGAAACCTTCAATGCGTCCGCCGCCCGAATCGAGGCGCTGGTCAGAGCCCAAAAAAGGCTGCTCGCGAATGCCTCTCACGAACTGCGCTCTCCACTGGCGCGGTTGCGCATGGCAGTCGAGGTGCTGGGAGCGTCCGCACCCGAGCGTGAGAAGCAGGAAATCGCGCGCAACATCGGCGAACTCGATGGCCTGGTGGACGATATACTGCTTGCCAGTCGACTTGATGCCGATACCGCCACTACCAACCGGCACGAAAGGGTCGATCTCGTCGGCGTGCTCGCGCAAGAATGTGCGCGTGCAGAGGCGGAGCTCTACGTTACTTCAGGTGGCGATTTGACTGTGGAGGGAGATGGCCGCCTGTTGCATCGTCTGTTTCGTAACTTGCTTGAGAATGCGCGTCGCTATGGCGGGGAAACGCCCGCTGAAGTGCTGGCGCAACGCTTCGGTGAGCAGGCTATCGTCAAGATTTGCGACCGAGGTCCTGGAGTTCCAGAGGCGGAGCGTCAAGTTATTTTTGAGCCCTTCTACCGCCTGAAAGGACATGCTGAGGCGGAAGGTGGAACGGGCCTCGGGCTCGCCCTGGTCCGTCAAATTACGGAAGCGCATGCAGGAGAAGTTCGGTGCTTGGCACGCCAAGGCGGCGGCACATGTTTTGAAGTGACCTTGCCGGTTGTCTATAAGCCGCCGGTGGCAGAGGGGTGAGCTCGCCCAAGCTCGAGCAGCACGCTTTGGGCTAACCACCGCCAGATCCCGGAGCACAGTCCTGCCGCTTTCCGTAGTGGATTGGGATTCGCACGGCTCTTAAACACTTTTCGACCCTCCGGGCACTTGTTGAGCCCGAAGGAAGGGTCCCCGTGGCCCGGTGCTCAAAGCGGGGAGTTTGGCTCGAAGTCGGCTTGTCCCTCGAAACCTGAACAAACCATGACTCCTGGGAATGTCTGCAACCGGCCTCGCAGAGACAATTTGCGCTTCGTGGCCGTCCGAACAGCAGGCATTGGTCATGCCCTGCCGTCTGGATACAAACAAATGGATCGCAAAAAACGCCTTCAGAGGGGAACCCGGAAGCGCATCCGCACACGCTTGCCCTGGATGCGCAGTGCTTTGCTCCTCGACGCGTGCTCGAAAATCCGCGCGCGCAGAGCCGCAAGGCTTAGGCCCACCGCATATTCAGTCGTGCCTTCCTTCGGCAGGAAGAGGCGCGATCCGATACGATCAAGGTTCGAGCCCACAGCCGCTTCGACGGCACTGTTCGAGCTTTGGAAGGCTTTTATGCCCTGTTCCAGCGGCAACCTATCAAGAATGCTTTTCGCCGCGTGCTCCGTTGCCGCGTCAATCATCCCGCCCAGGACTTCATTTAAGAGCGGGACGGAGGTGACTGAAATATTGGCAACCTGAGCGATGAATGCCGTGGCGGCCGCCTTTACTTGCGCCGCTTTGAGCCGAAGCGCCCGGTTTTCGGCTCTTACTCCGGCGTCAAACTTCAAACGCTCTTCCGTTGGGCCTTCCACGATAAGCTTTGCGCCTTGCGTGGCAGGCGGCTCGATCAGGTCCTCAGGGACCATCGTTCTGATCGACCTATTGAGTGCCTTATCGATGTCTTCACTTGTAAAATGCTCGGGGCTTCTCCTTGCCTGATCGAGAACGCTTTCAAGATCGCGGGTGAGCACGATCAAAGGAAGGACCCGGCTTTGATCGCGCTTGAACCAATCCATCACCCCTTCGGAGAGTGTGATCGACGTTTCGTAGTGGACCTTGTCCTTGAGATGAGCCTCGAGACGCTTTTGAAGGTCCGGCTCCCACTCGCGGGCTTCCTGCGTGTAGGAAAAGCCAATCGAGGCCGTGACGGCCGCGGCGAAGATCGCGTTTTGGAGCACTCTGCGCAACACGAGGCTTGCTGCCAACAGCCTTGGCCGAGACAAGGCCCAAGTCAGGGCCAAGATTGTGACCGCAAGAAATGCCCATACCTGCCAGGAGACCTCCGAGACCGGGCTCAAGACTACGTTCAGCCTCACCGCGCCAAGTTCATAGGTGCTGATCACCCCGCTGATGAGGCCTGTCGCCGTCTCGCCCTGATCGCTGAACCCATTATAGACAACGAGGAAAAGAAAGTGCGGTGTAATGGCAATCATGATCCATTTCGCGATCCGCCGGAACTCGCACCAAAATGAGGACGCCAGGTGCAAGGTTCTCGCCCAGATAATGCCGGTGAGGAGCCAAAGCCCTCCAACCCACTCAGCGGCAATGATGGGCAATGCGGCGATAACAATGCCGGCGGCGAAGAGCGTGAACCACAGAAGGTTCGAAAGCCCATAGAGGATAAACGCGAGAATGACGGTGGGTTTGTAAAGCTGCCAGGAGAGCCGAGATTTTTGCTTTTCGACAAAACGGTCCACCGCCATGAATTTGCGGCAGGCGAATACGCATGGGGTAATAACAAAGTTATAGATGCGGTCCAAAGGCGATAATGATATTGGCACGAATGAATTTCCCGCGCATTCAAGGCAACGCTGCCGGTATACAGGCGGACATGCAAAAGGGCCATATACCTCAGGGAGAATAGACTAGAATTCCCATCAAGCGTCGGAGGCGCCGGGTCGCGAACCGACCTTCGAGAAATTCGAGCTTAAGGCAGCAAACACTTCAAGAGCGGACCAGCGCGATCCCGCACCACCTCTCCAGAGGCTCCACTACCGTAAGGAAAATCTAAGCTTTGGCCACCATCATCCCTGGGTATGCCATCTTCTTCACCCCAAGATGCTGCAGTCCTGCTTCCACTGCTGGTGTCGCTGGTGACGACCGTAACAACGATCGTGATTCAGGGACTTGCTTTCATAGCTGTGCTTTATATCGTTGGCCGAGAATACCGCCTTGGACACGCGGGCATCCGGTTCTGGAGAGACCTTGCCATCATAGCCACGGTCACGCAGCTTGCACTCGTGGCCCATGTGATGGAGATCGCGGTCTGGGCAGTAG
>JBAUNL010000644.1:0-3618 GCA_049579205.1 Rhodomicrobium sp.
ATTCACCCCTTCGGGGGGCCGTCGGCTGTCCCACCGTCAGCACCTGTGAGACAGATTTAGCGAATTGAGGAAGGGAGAGTTTCTGGTTCATCTTAGCCCTTGAGGGAGCCAAGATGAGACAGAAACGAAGTTTTTGCGAGATGGCAGGCGCGAACCAAGCCGATTGCGGTGACTGTGAATTTTGACCAGCCAGCCGATCTTCCGCCGCCTACAATCGAGCACGTGCTTAAGCGACTTCTAAAAATGCGAATAGGGGAACCTTCACCATATTGAGGACAATCGTGAACGCGGCGGCTGCTGCAAGCGTGCCGGCAATGATGTACCCGGGCAAGGACATCATTCCAATGCCGGCAGCGGCCAAGGTTGTGCTGATGGAGATATCGGCCAAAGATGATGCGGCAAGCCAAAAGCTTGGAGGGCGGCCCCAGATTTCCCTGCGCTCACGAATTACATAAATCGTGGCCTGACTCCCGAAAACCAAGGCGATAAAGGCGAGGCTTCTTAACGCTTCCATGCCAAGGCCCAGGGCAAATTTGCCGGCTGCCAGGGCGCCAATCGAAAATGCAAGCTGGCAGAGGCCTATAACTATGCCCGCCAGTGTCAGCCTGCCGATCCGCCACGCATTTGGCCTCGGGGACGGTCTCACATTATCCGTCGTCAAGGACATCGCAAGAAAATCCCCTTCAACCATTATAATGACCATAAGAAGAGGAGTTAGGATCGCTCGTCCTGTTATGGTCAGCCCGGCAAAAAGGAAGAGCACGGTGACGATCTTCTTTATGATGCTGTTTATCGTGTAGCTCACAATACGCTGATATGTCAGCCGACCCTGATTCACCGCTGCCACGACGCCGGACAAGCCAGGCTCGGTCAGCACCATGCCCGCAGCCGACTTCGCCACATCAGTTGCCGTCGACACCGCGATACCCATTTGCGCCTGCCGGAGTGCTGGGGCGTCATTGGCGCCGTCTCCGCACATGCCTACGATATGCCCGCTATTCTGGAATGCCTTGACAAGCGCATATTTGTCCTCCGGCAAGACACCGGCAAAGACTGCGTACTGGGAGGGCCTGACCGTGCTGGGGACCCGATGTTGAGCGCAAACGGCACCATCGAGCCCGACCTCGCGGGCTACGATGGCGGCCGTGACCGGGGCGTCACCAGTCACCATCACGGTGCGGATGCCCAGTCCGCGCAACTCCGAAATGAGCGCGGCAGCATCGGGCCGGGGAGGATCGCTAAGCGCTATAAGCCCGGCAAGCTTCATCGTCTCCGCAGGTCCGGCTGCGACTGCCAGCACTCTGAAGCCCTTTTCTTCGAGTTCCCGCGCTCTATTCGCCGTGGCCTCAGACGCGGGGGCGATGTGGGCGACAGCCGCGAAGGCACCCTTAACAATCCTTTGCATGTCCCCGGCAGGGACCTTCACCAAAGCTTCGGACATCTTCCTTGCTGGATCAAAAGGGACAAACTTGATCACACTTGAATTGCCTGGAACCGCCTTCCCCCTGGCGGCAGCCCGGATCGCTCCATCAACTGGGTCTTGGCCGCCCTCCGAGCTGGCCTGCGCTGCCAGCCTCACGACCTCCGCCTCACCACAGCCAGGTTCAGGCTGGAGCGCCGTCACCGTTAACGCATTCTGGGTTAGGGTTCCTGTCTTGTCGGAGCACAGGACGTTCAGGGTCGCCGCTTCATCCACGGCTGAAAGCCGGGTTGGCAGAACGCCGCGCCTTGCCAGTGCCCGCGCACCGAGCGCCGCCGCGAGAGTGAAGGTCGCCGGCAGCGCCACTGGAATCGACGCAAGGACCGCCGTCAAAACGAGGGGGATGATTTGAGCAAAGGGCATGTGCAGAAAGTACGCGTAGCAAACAAGCGCCACGATGAAGATGCCATTTACCGCGGAGAGATTGCGCACAACGTGCAAGACAGCCTTCTGCTGGGAGCTTACCGGGTGTGCCGTGCGAACGAGTTCCGCCGTGCGGCCGAACTTAGTCTGCGCTCCCGTCGCCGTGACCACGGCCACAGCCTCTCCCCGCCGTACCAGCGCCCCTGCATAGGTCTCTGCGCCCGCGCCCGCTTCGATTGGTACGGACTCCCCGGTGAGCATCGATTGATCGACGAGAACGTTGCCCTCGACTAGGCGAACATCAGCGGCTACCACCGCGCCTAATGAAAGCTTTAAGATATCGTCTGGTACTATCTCTGCCGCGGGTATGGTATTCCAGGTGCCATTCCGCCGGACAGACGCGTTCAACGCCAGACGCGACTTCAAGGGCGCCAGTGTGGACTGCGCACGGCTCTCTTGAAATAGGCCAAGCGCTGCGTTGAAGACCAAAAGCAGCGCGATGATTGCAGCTTCGGCATATTTGCCGAGGCCCACCTCGAGCACGATCGCCGCCTCAAGCATCCACGGAACCGGTGCCCAGAATTTTTCAAGCAGCATTTGAAGCGGATGCACGCCCGCGTCGGGCAGAGTATTCGGCCCGAAGGCTTGGAGCCTTTGCCGGGCCTCCTCGTCTGTCAGGCCGCTTTGCGGGCTTGCATGCGAAGCATTTTCTGCGGACGGCTCGATATCCATGAGCAAGGTTTCCTCACATTGCGTGACCATCTCCGGCTTAGAGCGGTGAGCACGCTGGCTTCCGGAAGGTGTTGAGCCCGAGAGCCAGAAACACGAAACGGGGCGAAGGATTGCACTTCAGCAAGCCCCCCCAGATGGGGTATTCGGCCGGCGTTTCCCTGCTGAGGCGGTGCTGCGCTTCAGGCTGATGGTAAACGAGGTCTGTGTGAACAGCCTCAAGCATCAGGAGAAGCACAGCATGAAACATTATGCGGGTTTAGACGTGTCCGTCAAAGAAACCTCGATCTGTATTGTCGATGAGACCGGCAAGATCTGCCGCGAGCTAAAGGTAACGAGTTATCCGGACGATCTGCTGCGAGTATTGAAGGACCCCGCCTGGAATCTGGTGAGGGTTGGCCTTGAGGCGGCCCCGCTCTCGCGGTGGCTGTTCAACGGACTGACGGAAGCGGGCCTGCCAGTGGTGTGCATCCAAACGCCGCATGCCAGGGCTTATCTGAAAGCGTAGGTCAACAAGACGGACCGGAACGACGCCCGCGGCATCGCCCAGATGATGCGCGTCAACCTGTTCCGGCCCGTCCACGTGAAGACGCTGGCGAGCCAGAAGCAGCGGGCGCTGCTGACGGCGCGCATGCTGCTTCAGGGAAAAGCCATTGCCATAGACAACGATATCCGCGGCCTGCTGCGCAATTTCGGTCTCAAGGTTGGCGTTATCGGCGCCGCCAAATTCGAACAGCGCATCCAGGAACTCGTGGAGGGCCTGCCGGATTTGAGCGAACTCATGGAGATTCTTGCGGACGCCGAGGCAATCTGCGAAGCTGTACAACGGCCCAACATGCGGTTCGTACACATCAAGCAACCTGAGCAGCAGGCAGGCCTAGTGCTGCACCGGACCCGGCATCTTCTCATCCGCCAGCTGACTGCGGTTACGAACTCGATCAGGGTCCATCTGGCTGAGTTCGGGATCGTCGCCCCAGTGGGGCGCAGAGGCGTGGAAGCCTTGTTCGGTCTAGTCACCAGCGGCGCAGACGAGCACATTCCGGAGT
>JBAUNL010000645.1:0-3018 GCA_049579205.1 Rhodomicrobium sp.
AGGCGCCTGGCGGGGTGTCAACTCGGCCCTGCGAATTTGGAGCCACGATTGTCAACTCGACCGAACAGGTTTTGAACGCAAAATTCAAAGAAAAGATTGCGAATGCAGACCCCCGGCTCCCCAGCCTTGTCCCTTTGTTGGATACTTCTCAGACAATCGATGAACCGTTAAGTGCCGTTCCCGTAATCGGTCTACCCGTAACCGAGGCGCCCAGCAGCTCGCCTCCTTGCCAGACTTCGGTTCAAACCGAGGTTGCTCGCAAACTCCATGAACTCGCCCCCGCGTTTCAAGGCCGGCCGCGCGGCTTCTTGCGTTGGGTCGACCGGTGCTGACCAAGCGTCTCGCAGGCCCGGCGCTCTGACACGCGCTACTGCTTGGTTCGTGAAGCGGATCAGCGCCGCCCTTGAGGAAGCGGAGAAAGCCGTTCAGGAGGCGGCGAGCCTAGCGCTTCGACTCGGTGACCACGGTGTGGGCGCATAGCTGAACAGTCTGTGGGGCAGACGCATACCAAGGGGTCGCTTCGGCGGTTTTCGTTGGACTCCTCTCGGACCGAAAGAATAGCAAACAAGGTTTACCGGCAACCGGAGCCAGGTCCGAACAGCTCGCACCATGCGGCTAGCTCTTCGAGCTTACGCTTTAGGCGCTGCCATTGGCGCAACTCGGCTTTGTGTTTGTCCGTTAATTTAAGAAGCTCTGCGTGGTCATCCGCGATCTCAACGAGCCCCTTGAAAAACTCAAGATAGCCCGTCGTTCTCATAAAGCTGAAAATCGCGGATTTATCTCGTGGAGTCATTGCATTACATCCATTTATTTATATCCGCCTATTATCAGGCTAAAAGCCAAAGAGGTCCGGCTGTCAAAAGGCAAGGGCGGCAAAACTATCGCTCAGCCCACAGGCTGTACGGCTCGGCCCGATGCGGCCGAGCACGGCCTGTCTCTCCGCCGGACTTGTGAATGTTTAAGATCGATCGCGCCGGTGGTTTGCAACCCCGAGACTCTTCGCGATCTTGTCAAGCGTGCAAGTTACGGCGCACCACGCATGACGAAGCCGATCTCTAAGCACGCTCATACTCATGGCTTGAATATGGGCTTCTCGACACAAGTTACAAAGCCTGCAGAGCCGGGGGAGGGGTCGCCATTTCACCGATTAAATTCAACTGACATGATAAAGCTCTTCCTGGCGGGCGACGTTATGACAGGACGGGGGATCGATCAGATCCTTCCGTATCCATGCGAACCCGCAATTTACGAAAACAATTTGCGATCCGCGTTAGACTATGTTGCGCTTGCCGAACGCGCTGGCGGCATCATACGGAGGCCTGCCGGCTTCGATTATATTTGGGGCGCGGCGCTTGGAGAACTATCCCGCCGCAAGCCCCATGTAAGAATTGTCAATCTTGAAACAGCGGCTACGACATCTGGCACCCCCGAGCCAAAAGGCATCAACTACAGAATGAATCCAGCCAATATCCCGGTTCTCGCTATCGCAGAAATAGATTGTTGCGTGCTCTCAAACAATCATGTCCGGGATTGGGGTGAAGCCGGCTTAATCGACACCTTACAAACCCTTAAAGGAGCGGGCATTCTTACAGCTGGGGCGGGACGCAACCTCGCAGAGGCCTCACAGCCCGCAATAGTCAAAGTCAAGCCTCACCACCGGGTGCTTGTTTTCGGGTTTGGCCTCCAGAGCAGCGGCATTCCTGGTCATTGGGCCGCAGCAGCAGACCACGCAGGCGTCAGGCTCCTGCCCGATTTATCCAAAGAAGCCGCAGAAATGCTTGCTTCTGAGGTGCTGTCGCAGAAACAGCCAGGAGATATCGTAGTCTTATCGGTTCACTGGGGTTCGAACTGGGGATACGAAGTTACTTCCTCGCATCAGGCTTTCGCACACGCTGTCATCGATCTTGGTGCATGCGACATTTTGCATGGACATTCGTCCCACCATGCCCGCCCTGTCGAGATCTACAAGGGCAAGCTCATCTTGTATGGGTGCGGCGACTTCATCAACGACTATGAAGGGATCTCGGGGTTTGAGGAGTTCAGGGACGATCTGACTGCGATGTACCTGCCCGGCGTGGATGAGGCAAATGGCAGACTTTCCTCTCTAACAATTATTCTTTTTCAAATCCAACTGTTCAGTTTGCACCATGCGTCCTTGCATGATGTACAGTGGTTTCAATCGGGACTAAATAGGATAAGCCGCGACTTCGGCACGCGGTTCTTATTGAACCGCGACGCCACGGTCGGCTTGGAGGCGCAGGGGACCTGAATATGCCCGTCAGAGGAAAACAAGGAAACACCGTAAATGACCGATGAAATCGGAATCACAATTACAGCGGCAAACTCAGGAACAGAGCCTGGGCGGATTGAAAGGCTGCTCGATGTGCTGGCCATCGTTCACAGCCTTCTGGATCGCAACGTCATCGACACGGCTGACGAAGATACAGCGGAGGGCAGCTATACTGCTTTTGTCAAAGCGCTCGCCTCGATCCGCGATGACAAGGGCTCGCTCATCGTATCCTGCAGGAGAAAGCCCTCGCAAAGATGGAAAGATGCCTTCAAGATTGCCTGGGAAGCGAACTGCGAACATGACGTGCAGCACGCAGTAATATAGTCAGCTGCAAGGGAAAGCCCACCATTAAGCCAGACCGGGTTGATTACCTCCTTTGTCCCTTCACGGCCGGAAGCCACCGCAGCCCTATATGCTAACACATCGGGGGCCTTCTCAATCAGGCCCTTCAGGTTCATCATCTCATCGGTCATCGGCGGTTCCCCGGTTGCGTTGGACGTCGCAACCCGATCCTACCGCTGAGTCGCTGATGACCGCCGCAAGCCGCTCGCAAGCTACAGCGCCATTGGAAGCGCGCTTAGCGAGCGGCTCGCTACCGTTGAGCTACACCACTACCGGAGACGTGACCCCCAAGCGTGCAGCATTCCGCAACATAGTCGATGATCTGATCGGCGATTCCGACGGCCGACTTGATCCGCAGGACATGATTGCAAAAATGGCCGAAGTCA
>JBAUNL010000646.1:0-2608 GCA_049579205.1 Rhodomicrobium sp.
GGCGCCCAGAGTTCGAGCGCGACGTCATCAGAGAGCGCACCATCGCTGGATTGGCCGCAGCACGGGCGCACATGGGAAGCCCGCTAACGCGTTGGTGGGCGCGTAACGGATTGAGGCTGAGCCACCGAGCGAAGATGGCTGGGTCTCTGAGGACCTAGACCCTCGTGGCTCTCCGCAAATTACAAACCGCGACAAATGTATTTGAGCCCCGCAATTCCGGCGGTGTAAAGTTCATCAGCAGCTAGCTCAATTCAGTGAGAGGCTCGATTGCATGGTTTTGGCGAGGGCTGCAAAGGGTGCGGCTTTATTGGCGACCCTTACGATATTGGCGTTATCGCACGGTGTAGGCGGCGCAGTCGCACAGGGTAAAGGCACCGCGCAGCCTCAGGCAGCAACCGAACAGACAAAGCCGGATCTCTGGTTTAAGCTCTGTAGCGATGTCGCAGTACCGGAGCCGGTAGTTCCAGGCGAGCCGCCAAAGCAGAAAAAGCCCGAGGAGATGAAAAAGGTCAACGTTTGCCTGACGCAGGCCGATGTTCGTGACAATACGACCTTGATGCTCGTCGGCAAGCTCGTAATCCGTCAGATCGCGGGACAACCAAAACCCCAGATTATGGTGATGCTCCCGCTACAGTCCGCACTGCGGGCCGGAGCGCTCGTTAAGCTCGACGATAAGGAGTCGATCAAGCTCGTCTACACGGTCTGCGATCGCGCGGGTTGCTACGCCGAGAGCGCAATTGAACCCGCCATGATCGATCAAATGAAGAGCGGGAAGCAAATTGCCTTTGCTGGCATGGATGTGACGGGCCGCAGTCTCGCCATTCCACTCACACTCGAGGGCTTCGCCAAGGCCATCGATGGGCCACCCATGCCCATGCAGACCTATGTCGAACAGCAGCGTAAAATCGCTGAAATTATCAATGCAAAGCTTGCGGAGCTGCGTAAAAAACAGGAAGAGGCCGCGCAGAATGCTCAGGTCGCCGCGCCTGCTCAATCAAACAAGAAGGGCAAGTGATCTTTTCCCCAATTGGTCAGTTGGACCGGGTACGGGTGAAAATGCCGTGCCATCCTTGGCCAGCATCAACGGCATGCGGTTATGAAGATCGCGGATGCCATCGCAAGGCTCTGTGGTGAGGATGGTGCATGTAAGCAGGTTCTCTGGTCCCCAGCGTTCCCAGAGGCCAGCAAAGGCCAGCGGCAGGCCATCCCCGGCGGCTGATATAGAAGGGCTGCTTCAGAGGCTTGGATTTGCCCGGAACCCCGATCTCGCGCCATTCATAGAAGCCGCTCGCCGGGATCAAACAGCGGCGCGACTTCCAGGCTGAACGGAAGACAGGTTTGGTGGCTGCAGTCTCGACCCGTGCATTGATCGACTGGTTGCCGATCTTGAGGTCTTTCGCCCACATTGTGGCACAAGGCCCCAGCGCATGGTCTTATAAATCCGCCCGCTGTCTTCGGGCACGATCACGCCCACGTCCTGTGTCGGGAAAATGTTCCACGACGGCCGGATGTTCGGCAGCAACGGGTTCGAGAGGTTGTAAAGCTCGTGAAGCTCTCGCCACGTAAATTGCTGAGTGAAGCGGCCGCACATACACAGACTCTAGCACGGACCTAGCACGGACAGCGAGTGTAGCTTCAAAGGCTGGTTTCAAATCTGCCAGCGATTGCCCACTGGTCCAATAAGAAACCCCGGCAGGTTTCCCAGCCGGGCTTGATCGGCTATTGGCATAGTCCAATGTCTTGGGAGCAATGGAGAGGCCGAGCAAAGAGGAATACAATGCGAGCCAACAACAAGTTGGCGGTGCTCACCGCATGCTGTGCAATGGCCTTCACACCCATAACGCCCTGTACAGCTAAGGCGAGGGTGGAGAGAGCAGAACACTCCTATCACCGGCCCTATCACCAGTATTACGCGGCGAGACCCGCCGGCTGTCCCGTTCACAAAAACGCCTATGGCGAGATTATAGACTGCCGGGGCTGGAGGCTCAGGGATAATGCAACCGGCTGGGATAATACCTGCTTCCACCTTGACTATCTCCCATCCCAGTTTGCATGCGGCTCACCCAACGGCTTTTGAATTCCTGGAGCCGCCGAAGCCCAGGCAAAGAAGAAGGGCCAAGATTAGGCCTTCCCGGCGACTGGACTGCTATAAGGCTCAGCCCAACAGAAGCAATCCCGGCTCCCGCAGCGGGTGCATCGCAGGCGCATTCCTACGAGCTTGTGCGGCATTTGGATGGGTATACGATTGGCCTTGGTGAATTCCTCGACCGGGATGTAGACATTCCGCCCGCAGGTATAGCAGCCGAGCCAGAGCCGCTTGTTCTGCTTCGCAGTGGATTCCAGGGTGCAGAGGCGCCACGCATTACGATCGTAATTGGCCATGCCTCATTCTAGAACAAAACAGGAACACATGGCAAGGCCGCTAACGCATTGGTGGACGCGTAACGGATTGAGGCTGAACCACCGTGCGAAGATGGCTGGATCTCTGAGGACCTAGATCCTCGTGGCTCTCCGCAAATTACAAACCGCGACACATGTATTTGAGCGCCGCAATTCCTGCCGTGCAATGCTCATCAGCAACTAGCTCAGTTCTGTGAGAGGCTCGATT
>JBAUNL010000647.1:0-3028 GCA_049579205.1 Rhodomicrobium sp.
GTTCCAGTCAGGGCCTTTGTGCGGCGCGACGACGAACGCGCCCACGCACTGCGCCGGGCGGGCGCCCAGACCTTTGTTGGGGACCTGACCCGGCCCGAAGATGTCGCGCGCGCATTGGAGCCATGCCCGCGCATCTATTTTGGCATGAGCGTTTCGTCCGCCTATCTTGAGGCCGCGATCGCCATGGCAGCGGCCGCCCGGGTGCAGGGCGGGATTGAAGTGCTGATGCACATGTCGCAAATGACGGTCTCGCAAATGAGCTTGCGGAACATGACGAGCTCACCGCAGCAGCGCCAGCATTGGCTTGCCGAGCAAGCCTTAAATTGGTCGGGGCTGCCCGTTGTGCATATGAGGCCGACCATATTTCAGGAGAACTTCTTCTTTCTTGATTGGGCTGCCGAACAAATCCGCTGCGACGGCACCATCCGGCTTCCGTTCGGCTCGGGGCGCACCTCCCCGGTTTCCACGCAAGATGTAGCGGAAGTGGTTGCTGCCATTCTCATTGATCCTGCTCCGCATATTGGCAAGGTCTACGAGCTCACCGGACCGCGTTCAGAGAATATGCAGGGCCTTGCCTCGGAATATGCCGCCGCCTTGGGACGGCCCGTTCAAGCTGTCGCCGTGCCCTTGGATGAGTGGCAGGACAACGTGCTGCACGCACACGGTCTTCCTGAGTACGTGTATGAGCATTTCCTGACGATGGCGAAGCTCCATGCCGCAAACCGCTATGACCGGCTTACTTCCGATGTCGAGGGGATTCTGGGACGTCCTGCAAGGGCCATTAAATCCATGGTGAAAGAGAATCTGGAGAAGTTCCGCACAGGCTAAGGGGAGGTCACGATATGGTTTCCCATCATAGTTCTTTTGAACCACAAAGTGGTCCTGGCCGCCGCTGCTCAAATCTGACATCTTGACCTGATGCATATTCGCGTTCCCTCCGCCGGCTGCGCGGCGGTAGGGCATAAGATCATGGGGATAATTCTCACCCACGAAACCGGGCGGGATGGATTTTGGCTGGCGCGTTTTTATGCCCGAATCAGTTTTATTAATGTTCGCGGGGCTTGGAGGATCTCATGAACGACTCGGAAGAAAAGCCGGGAGACAAGGCGAATATATTAAGTCTGGACGACCCAACCAGCGAAAGCGCCGCCGCATTGGACGCTTATTTAAGGAGCAGAGTTCATGTCAATTCTGCGCCGCTTGGCAGCAGTATCGTTCACAATAGAGCTGAGCTGCGGTCGTTGATGGGGATTTCGCCGATAGTTACGCCGCCCAATCGCCCTGCGGAGCCGGCCGTGGCCAGCCTGAAAGAGGCGGCGAAAACGAACGGCATTTGCTGTGGGAGGGCTAGCGCTGCTTTTCATGACCTGTCGAAACCTGGCCGTCCAGGAGTCGTTTTTCGCGGCCGGCAACGTCCCTCGAAGGTCTCGACGATGAGCATCCGGCGTCCCCACCGTCTCTTGCGGCTCGTTGTTGTAGAGTCATAGCGCCGTATGACTGACTCTAATTGCTCCCGAGCGATTCCGTAGCGAACCGGATCATGATTGCCTGTCTACGATGATTCGATCGAGGGCACGGTGCTGACGATCAGGAAAAACCGCACCCCTGCGGTGCTGCGCAAACTGGGCAAGGCCAAGGCCAATACGCGGGTGGCGCGGCGTCTGCTCGGATCGCCAATACGCTTTCGGGCATGAGCCGGGAAGGAGGTGGCGGCATGGACTGCCAAACGCTTATCCGCCATAGCCTGGACGGGCTCTATCACTGCTGGGGTGATGGGCGCCCGAACCGGTTCGAAGCGCACGAGGAGGCCGAACTCATGCGCTAAGCTGTTCCGCCGATCATTGACGGCCTTGCGGGATGCGCTTGGCCCTCACCCAGAGTTCCTTTCCGGTTTTGCGATCAATGACGCGGCCATCGAGCGTGCGCTTCAGGTCTTTGCGGAATCCGCCCGAACTGATCTTCGGCTTGGGTCCTTTGCCGGTTTCGCCCCTGAGCCGTCGCGTCTTGGCCTTGATATGCGCGTCGCTGCCAAGCGAGGTATGCGGCCTGCCATAGGTCTTAAGGCGGCTGCAGCGGCCATGCACATAGCGCTGATTTTCAATCCTGCCCCATTCCCAAATTCTTTCCTCCGGGAAGACGTGCCGGCACAGCGCGTGATCCCGGATGGCCGTGATGGCGTCTTCGAGCCGGAGCGGCTCGTGACAGATGCCGCAGGGAATGAGGCCGCCTTGCCGGATTACCACTTCGAGCACCCTTCTTTCGCTGAGCCTGCAATGCGTCATGTCACTTACTCGATAAAATAGAACCGGCCGGCGCTGGAGAGGCCATCCTCACGGCTTGCTGGCCTATCATTCTGCAGCCTTTTGCGCCTGCGCCTGAGTGGCCTCCTGTCTCAGCTTCACTTCGGCCAGAATCTCGTCCAGCCGCTTGGCGATGGCGATCGCTTCGGCCTTTTTTTTGGCGTGGAATTCGCGGATGCCGGTGCGATTGCGGCCATACCAGGCCGATAGCATTTCTGGGTCGCCCTTATTGGCCTCGATGAAGGCCAGGCAGCGGTCGGCAAGCTTGCCGAGGCCGACATATTCGATGGGCGTGTTCGGGCCGAAATCGAACATAATCTCTTCGCCATTGCGCCTTTGCCGCTCAAGCCGGGCCTGCTCCTGCGCGAGCCGCACCGCTTCCACGGCGTCGAACCGCGTTTCCTCGCGATGGGTCTCGGAATCCTCATAGACCGCACTCAAATCATCCGGCCAGCCCTTGCGCAACGCCTGCGCCTCGGCGCATTTGGCGAGCATGAGCCGCGGCATTTTTAGCCAGCTCTCCTTTTTGGCATCGATGCTGACCTTGCCGGTCTTTTGCCATTGGCCGCCCGGATGCTCCTCCTGCCACTCTTCGCGGATGGGCACAAACTCGCTCCAGAAGGCCTCACCGGCACATCGGTGCCAGCTACCATGGGCGTGTTTCCAGACATGGGTGACCACGCGCTCGAGCGCCAGCGGGTTTAAGGGATCGGGCGGCAGCGCCGCCT
>JBAUNL010000648.1:0-5280 GCA_049579205.1 Rhodomicrobium sp.
CTGGATAGGCTGGCGGGCTTCTTAATGGCTGCGATCCCCGATCATATTCCGCCGCGTTTTCGGGGGCGCCCTTTTGGTTTTTTAGGTACTTGTACCCCCCGGACGCCCCTGCAGCGCTGAGGGATAAGGTACCGTCCAGCGGCCCTCGTTGGCAGCGATTGGCCCGTTGTTGCTGCGATTTTTGCCTGTTGTGCCGCGTTCGCCCTTACAAGCCAAGCCCACGCTGTTACGCCGTCCGAACCGGAAACCTTCCCAACGCATCCCGGTTTCGCCCGTGGATGCGTAGCGCGATGATACGGAACATCACCCAGCGCATCGGACATATCCAAGTTTTGGGTGATGGAAGGCTTGCGGCAGACGGCTGACGATTTCAAAGCCAAAGGATTTCCACAGCGCGACGGCACGTGTGTTGGTGCTGACGACAAAGTTGAACTGCATACCGCGATAGCCGCGCTCCCGCGCGTAATCCAACGAGTGCTGGAACATGGCGCGGGCAACACCGCGCTCCTTCGCTGTGGCGGCCGTCATATATCCGGGGATCCGCGTCCGTGCCAGGAGCCGAATGGTAAGACGGTAACTCTTCGCCTTTTGCGAGAGGCGCGCGGGATTCGCCGGCGAAGCCGCAAAACAAAGGATAAGGGTAAATGGTTACCAAAGCATTGCCATTCGCCAAACCGGGTCAAACCGGGCCAAACCGGGCCAAAGCGGTAGCACGGCCGTAAATTGGAGTCCCAAGCTGCGTGGGACTCGGGTGGCGTAAGTTGTTGATTTTTAAGGCTTACAAGCGCACGCCAGAGTGGAAGATATCATCGCCCATTTGGACTCAAGGCTCAAAACACAACCTTAGACTGCGTTTGCATTAACTACAATTGTGGTTTTCATCATAAACTCCTCGGCCTGCGAGCAAATGTCCCTCCGGTGTGAGCCGTGACGAAAGAACAGACCCAAAAAGAGCTGGACTATTTGCGCAAGCTTAAAGAATCGGCACTGGCGCGTTTCCGCCGGCTCAATGAAGGGCGTCCCAACGATGAATGGCTGCTCGCTTTCCAGCAATACCTTCGCGCGAGCCGCTACGCCGTGGCCGTTGCAGGGATAGTGGTCCACGAGCACGCGGCAAAACACAACAAAGAAAGGAGGGGTTTGGGCCCCGCTTTCTACTTCCAAAACCATCCCGGCCACTCCTCGCCCACAGACCGGATGATCTGCGGCACAAGCGCCTCAGCTTCTGCTTACGGAAACGACCGTGCGCCGACATTCGGCCTGTGCCAAAGATACCAAGCGCAAGCGGCAGATGGCGCGCGCCCACTCTGCGAACGTTATAGAGTTTGGGAATTTGCCAAAATAGTTTTTTTCTGCTCCGCGTTTTCAACGACTTGATGCATTTAAGAAGGTTTTCCTTACGAGATCAGTTTCAAAAATGGAGGCGCCCTGCTACAAAAGTATTTCACCCCCAGCGCAATCGCGTTACATCCGTAACGCGAGCTCCTCCGCGCTCTTATCTGGGCAAGAGCTGGGGTTGCCGAACTGATCCAAGTCTAAAAAGTCCGTTGAACTTGGGCCTCTAGGCGGCAAGCGCGTCCGGCGTTGGGAGCGCCGAATACCTGAGGGTCTTGAGTGCCGGCTGGTCGGGGAGCGCCAGCAAGCGGCGCGCTGCTGATATGGCCCGTGCCTGGCCATTCAGGGAGACCTTTCCGCTTTCTAGCGCGGCAGCCAAGCCAACATAGCCAAGCCACACCTTTGTTAAGGTCATGAGATCAGCGGCGATAACGGCATCAACATCTCTGGCAGGCGGTTTGAGGCAGACCTCGATGTCTTCAGGCCGCAATATCAGCCACCAGTAGCGTGGACTGCGGCTGGACTTGGGGATGCCGCGGAAATCGAAGCGGATCACGAAACCTTGCGCCGGTATTTCTGCTGGGTCGATCTGCCGGCGCATGCTCCAGACAAGCGCTTGGGGATCAAGGTCATCCGGACCGAGCAAGCCTTGCCCCCAACGCTGGCCCCAGACACTCAACAATTCGATGATGGACCGGAAATCCTCGCCTGCTGGCGTCAGCCGGTAGAGATGGCCTTTGCCGCTAGGTTTCGGCTCGATATGCACGACGCCGGACTGCTCAAGTTGCTTGAGACGCTGAGCCAGCACTGTGCGCGATATAAGGGGTGCGGCCTCCAGCAGCTCCCCAAAGGACCGGGTGCCGAAGCACAGCTCCCGTATGATGATCGGGGTCCAGCGGTCGCCAAAGACTTCGGCGCCCTTGGCGACAGGGCAGAATTGAGAATACGTGGTCATGCGCCATAATCCTCACACCGCCCTGCATACGGTCAATGTTACAAGCGTAACGCACTTCTCAAGGGCGTGACATCATCCCGTGGCGCGAAGCCCCTAGTTTCCGGAATGTCCTGCAAGGATGGGAGCGATGGCACTCCTTCGCAAGTACGTATTCCGTACTTGAAGGATACCACGCTGCCCGCAGAATAAGAGCAAGCCGGCGCGTAGTGTTTCAACGCGATCGCGCTAAACTAACCACGGAAGGAACAAGACATGTCACTTAAGATCAACGACACCGCTCCCGACTTCGAGGCCGGGACGACGGAAGGCCGCATCCGCTTTCATGAGTGGATCGGCGATTCGTGGGCTGTGCTGTTCTCGCATCCCAAGGACTTTACGCCCGTGTGCTCGACCGAACTCGGCTATATGGCCAGGATCAAGCCCGAGTTCAATAAGCGCAACACCAAGATCATCGGGCTGAGCGTCGACGCGCTTGAGGATCACGGCCGTTGGGCGGATGATATAGCTAAGTCGCAAGGTGCCGCACCGAACTATCCCATCATCGGGGATCCGGATCTCGCCGTGTCCAAGCTTTATGATATGCTTCCGGCCAGCGCCTCGGGTGACCCCGATAGCCGGACCGCAGCCGACAACCAGACAGTCCGCAATGTCTTTGTCATCGGCCCCGATAAGAAGGTCAAGCTGATCCTCATCTACCCAATGACCACCGGGCGGAACTTCGATGAGGTGTTGCGCGTGCTCGACTCGCTGCAATTGCTGGCCAAGCACAAGGTCGCGACGCCGGTCAATTGGCGGCCTGGCGAAGACGTCATCATTGCCGGCTCGGTCTCCGATGCAGAAGCGAAAAGGCTCTATCCCCAAGGCTGGAAGGCGCCGCTGCCCTATCTGCGTCTCGTCCCTGATCCGGCTGTCTAAAGCCGTCTCAGCTTCGCCACCCGCGCGCTGTCCGCAGCCAAAATTGGCATGCAGTCCGCGTGCATGGCGAGCCTTAAGGAGAAAAAATATGATCTTCCGTCAGCTTTTCGATCAGGCTTCAGGGACTTACTCCTACCTGCTGGCCAGCCGCTCCGGCGGCGAAGCTCTTATCATAGACCCCGTGCTGGAGAACGTAGGCCGCTATCTCCAGCTCATACACGAACTCGACCTCAAGCTCGTTAAGGCGGCCGACACGCATCTGCACGCCGATCACATCACTGGCCTCGGCGCGCTGCGCGATAAGACCCGTTGCATCACGGTGATGGGCGAGCAGAGCAAGGCCGATGTGGTCTCGATGCGGCTTGCCGATGGCGATAGGCTTAACATCGAGGGGCTTTCGCTCGGCGTCTTGTATACCCCGGGGCATACCGACGATTCCTATAGCTTCATCATGCCAGACCGGGTGTTTACCGGAGACACGCTGCTCATCCGCGGTACCGGCCGAACCGATTTCCAGAATGGAGATCCACGGCAGCAGTACGACTCGATCTTCGGCCGCTTGCTCAAGCTGCCCGATAAGACCCTGGTTTATCCCGCGCATGACTACAAAGGGGATACTGTCTCCACCATCGGCGAGGAAAAGGCCTACAATCCACGCCTGCAAGTGAAGTCGGTGGATGAATATGTGGAGCTGATGAACAGCCTGAAGCTCCCCAACCCGAAAATGATGGACGTCGCTGTGCCGGCTAACATGAAGGTCGGCCTCCCCCAAGAGCAGTTCGAGGCACGCGGCTGGGCCGTCACAGTCGCGGAGGCATTCGCGCTTGCGGGAAGGCCGGATGTCCCAATAATCGATCTTCGCGAGCACTATGAGCGCCAGCGGCACGGGATTATCCCAGGAGCGCTACATGTACCCTACACGGCATTGCAAGAGAGCATTAGGGAGGGTGGCGTGCTTCATGAAATCGCCAAACCGGCCAGCAAGCGCCTCCTGTTCTTCTGCGCCTTCGGCGAGCGCTCGGCCATGGCAGTGCAAGCGGCGCAGGATGCTGGGCTCGCCTCGGCCAGCCATATTCAGGGGGGGATCGATGCTTGGATTAAGGCGGGCGGCACGCTCAGTCTTTAGATCTGCGCCGGAATGAATGGAATTGATCTGCTCCTCAAGTGAGCTGCCACGGTAAGGACCGCTTTTGGCCCGGAACAGCGGTTTTCGCGCTTGCAGCAATTCCTTCGGCTACCGGAGGATGAGCAGACTCATTGATTTCGTCGCAGAAACAACCGCCTGTGACCCGTTGCGGAAGTAGCAGCGTGACGATTGCCTTAGGCAAAGGTGCTTGGTACAGCAGAACTTTCCGATAAGGACGCGCGACATTTACTGCCCCCATTCCCCACCAGCACAAACGGCGCCCACACGCTCGTAATCGCCGCCCTTAGCGATGAGGTCCATGATACACCGGCGAAGCGCCTCAGCCCGGCCGATATCCTCCCACCACGGAAGAGCGTCATCGGCTCGTCGGTGGCAGTGCCTGATTGTTGTCCATCGCATTCTCCAACAGCGGCGGTTGGATGCGCGCTCTCCCGTATGGTACGCTAAGAACTCTCGGCTTTGGAGGGCTGCGTGGAGGCTGAGCGCAGACAGATCACAGTCCTGTTCACCGACATGGTTGGCTTCACCACCTTTTCGGAGCGGTCGGGGGAGGAAGCTGTCTTCACACTAATGCGGCGCTTGGCAAAGCTGATGGACGAGGCCGTGCGGGAGCAGGGCGGCGTCGTGCAGGGCTTTACAGGTGACGGCATCATGGCGGTCTTCGGCGCACCCAGACTTTTTTGCAGCACCCAGGAAGGAAGGCCGAGGCCAAGCCCTCGGCCTTCTGTTCCAAAACGGCTTGCCATAAGGAACCGCGCCTGAAGTGCGGTGCCGCGCCAAGGCACAATCCGTCTCCCGCCCTGGAGACGCGCGGCGCAGAGCCGTCCCTTACCATACTAGGGGGCGGCTTTTTAATGCTCGGGTTTGAGTGTAAGACTGCAGGCGCACATTAACGCCGTGGTGCGCCTCGTGCGGGCGTCACCCCACC
>JBAUNL010000649.1:0-6525 GCA_049579205.1 Rhodomicrobium sp.
CTCGGGCGTGCCGATACGGATCTGGGGATCGATTTCGTCCCGGACCTTGATCACTAGCCTCGCGGCCCGGCGCAGATCGGCCTCGGTTATCTCGCGGAAGTTCCTGGGATCACCGGGAAGGCGCTCCCTTTACCTAGCCCTTGCGTTGACCTTCGGCTTGCGGCTTCGTTCCGCGGTAACGGGCACGAACGAAATCGCAAGGCGGCTGCCGGTGGCGGCTGCGAAGCGTTTCAGGGTCCGCGTTGACGGGAGGCTTTGGCCACGTTCAAGCCTCGCAATGACGGTGCGCGATGTTTCCATTCGGCTTGCGAGCTCGTCCTGAGTGAGACCGGCGCGTGTTCGCGCTTCTATCATTTCGCGGGCGATAGCGGCCTCTGTTTCAAGGTCCGCGTTGGCGGGTTCGGGATCGTCGATCCCCTTCTCGTGTTCGTCCGCCTTGGGCGTGCCACTTCCCGCGCCCTTTTGCGGGCGACATCGATTTACCGCCGCAGTTTTCCGCGCTTTCTTCACATAAACCTCTCGGCAACCACCCTCTCGCCCCGCGTCTCAGGGTAGAGCGCCCTGGCGGTACTATCCGCGCCCTGAATGGGAATTTCCCAAATCGGCCCGGAAGCTCCATCCCGTAGCAAATTTGCTACCGTTGGGCAATGAACACGCAAGCTCAAAAGTTGAAGCTGGGCGCTGTGAGAAAGCAACGCTACTGCACTTTTGCCACTGCGCGTATGCGAACCGGCTCAATCTGTAGCCCACGGCGCGCGCGTGCGCGCTGAGCTGCGTACTTGCGTTAATACCGGCGCAAACTAGACTGCGAGCCGTGACAGTTTCCGGTTATTTGAAACCGATGACGCAGCTGCAGGCGGCCGTTAGACTTGAGCGGTTCCGGGGGGAGACCATGGCCGCGACAAGAGTGCTATGGGAGGGCACTAAGGCATGATCAATTTCGAGGCTGCTCGTAACTGGTTTAGCCAAAACGTTTTTTTGCTTGTTTATGCCGCATTCATGGGGGGCTTGTTTTTATCCGGCTCCTTTGGCGGCGGCTCATACAGCAGCAGCTGGCATACAAGCTCCGAAGATAAAACGTTCGACGGTGCAGTCAGGACCGCCGCATGGGCCTCTCGTCAAGAACGGACAATCAGTCTCCGTTGCTTCAAATCGAATTCTGAAGCGACGGGGTCCCTCGACCTGCGCTATGAAATCAATGTGCCGCTGCTGGGTCGCGTTGTTCCCGACCTGGAAAAAGCTGGCGAGATCGCTTTGACGGTTTCAATCGATGGGGTTGCTATTGGCTCTTTAAAGGCGAGAGCAATAAAGCATGACTTCGGAATGTCCTTTTTGGCCGATCTTGAGCCGGCGATGCTCGACAAGTTTGGCAGCGCCGAGCACAAGGTCGTCGTCATGCCGAGACAGAACGATGCCTCCCTCGATGAGATTATCGAGTTCGGGGTTAAGGGGCTGAC
Organism: Rhodomicrobium sp.; assembly: GCA_049579205.1. Classification (GTDB taxonomy): domain Bacteria; phylum Pseudomonadota; class Alphaproteobacteria; order Rhizobiales; family Rhodomicrobiaceae; genus Rhodomicrobium. The sequence continues at coordinate 1,458 of JBAUNL010000649.1, forward strand.
AAACAACATCGAACCAGTCAAGACCGCATGTCAGCGCACGATCCAAGAAATCGACATTCTTCACCGCAGCGCAGCCAATGGCGACGGTGAAGCGATGTTCAAGCTCGGTGATCTATATTCTCAGCCTTATTCCTCATTGCCTTTTAATCAGAGTAAGGCGGCGTCATGGTTTCTGAAATCGGCAGAGGCTGGATACGTCCCCGCGATGCCACGTATCGCGAAAATGCTTGCTGAGGGAAGTGGCATCTTAAAGAACGAACAGGCCGCGCACCTCTGGTATGAAAAGGCTGCGGCAAGAGACGATCTCGACGTTATGAGCACCCTGGCAAGCCAATATTACTGGGGAAAAGAGTTCGTTGACCGGGACGTCGGCCGTGCTTTCGAACTGGCTGAAAAGGCAGCTGCCAATGGGTATGCACCGGCCATGGCGTTGCTTGGGATGATTTACGAAGATGACACCGCAGGGCGCCTCAATCTCGCCAAGGCACTGGAATGGTACGAGAAAGCCGCCACGCGGCAATTCAGATTCGCGGCAGTGCGCCTCGGGCACATGTACCGGGCTGGACGCGGGGTCGATAAAGACTACGGCAAGGCCAGCATTCGGTACGAAAAGGCGGTAGAAATTAAGAAAGATGGCGAGGCAGCGAGCAAACTAGGAGAAATGTATGCCCACGGCGGTCCAGGTCTTCCGCAGGATTTTGAGAAGGCCCGAGAGTGGTTTGAGAAAGCTGATGAAGACGATGCCTACGCCCTCGCTTCGCTCGGTTGGCTTTACCAAACAGGCTCTGGCGTTGCCGCCGATTACGCAAAAGCAAAAGGGTATTATGAAAAAGTCGCGAGCCTTGGTGTTTCGGACGGCGATTTCAGGCTAGGCCAACTTGTATACGCCGGGGGCCCAAACCTGCCCAAAGACGAGGTCGCGGGTGTTGCCCTGTCTGAAAAAGCCGCAAGGGCTGGCGATAGTGATGCAATGTTATGGCTCGGACTAACTTACAGTCTCCGCGCTCTAAAAAGGGATGATGCGAAGGGTGCGTTCGCGTGGCTTCAGAAAGCAAGTGCCGCTGGCAACGTTAAGGCCTACAGCGATCTAGCAGATGCCTATCGCCGGGGCCTGGGAACCAAGCGAGATGGAGACAAGGCTCGGGAATGGTACCAAAAGGCCGCGGACGCTGGCGATGCGAACGCGAAGCGCGCGCTGGACGAATTGGCTATCGAGCAAGCTGAGGCTAGGTGCGATTGGGGAGAAAGTGCACGATTAGCAGCAGCGCTCAAAACTGCAACAAACCCATCGGAAGTTAAAAAAGACAAAGATCAAGGCTCAAACGAGGCCTCAGCTCTCGGTAACGTGTCATGGCGTCTGCTGCGAGCCAAGGACTTCTCAAGAGCCCTCGAAGCCGCGGAGCAGGCCCTGGCCTTAAGTCCAGGAGAGCTTTGGATTCAAATGAATAAAGCCCACGCGCTTCTGTTCTTAGGTCGGAGGAGTGAGGCGGAGGCAATTTATTTCGCGCACGTTAGACAACAAGTTTTCGACGATCAATATGCGCAGTGGGAAGATGTTATCGCGCGCGACTTTTTTTCTTTAAGAAAGGCCGGGATGGACAATGCCGCTATGACCGAAATTGAGAACCAGCTAGCTAGCCGGCAGTGTCTCGCGCACGTCGAGAAGCTAGCTTCCAAGCCACCGCTTTAAGCTCACGATAATGCGCGTTTACGTGAGCTAGATCACCCCTGATTGAAGCCCTTGCCGCGCGCACGTGCGTACTGGTCAGCCAGGAAAGGAACATGGAGCCACCTGTTTCAGTTGCGCGCCCGCGCGCGAGAGCCTGTGTCGCTTCTGATGCGGCGGCGCGTATTGCTGCGCCGCTATCTGTTACAGTTCCAAGTCCGCGCAGGCATGAACTGAAACGGATTGCGCATCTGTCACAGATCGCCAAGGCGGCCGCTTTCGATATGTACCGTCGGAAACTTCCCGCCAGCTCCGAAATACTCTTTCTTCTCGGTGATCATGCCGGCGTCGAGTTCGATCACGCCTTTGTCAGCTTTTGGATCACATTGCGGGCGGTCCGAGGAAGCGCCTCCGACGCGAAACTTGGGCCAAAAGCCGTCGTGCGTGCCAATCCGAAAAGATGCCCCACCATTTCCGAGAGAGGCCGACTCCGGACATTGGGGCTCATTTCCAGAAATGCCCGTTGTTGGAGGATGAGCCGCTGTTCCGGATCAGGATCAGCCGATTAACGCATACACATTCTTTGACCCCCGAATGGTGATTTCGCAAAGAAGCCCCTCTGCGCGCCAGTCAAAGCGCGCGTCACCCTTCAATTGAGCAACCATCTCGTTAATGACCCGCGTGCCGAAGCCTTGGCGCGCGGGCGCGAGCACTTTTGGGCCGCCGGTCTCGGTCCAGCGCAGGATTAGCTCTCCGTCCGCCGCGTGCGACCATCTCAGGTCCATTTGACCTTCGGCCATCGATAAAGCCCCGTATTTGGCGGCGTTGGTCGCGAGTTCGTGCAGGATCACAGCCATGGTCTGAGCGGCGTCAGGCTTTAGCAGAACTTGCGGACCGTCAATTTGCACACGCGTACTGGTCCCCTCGGCATACGCCGCAAGCTCCTGTGCTGCGACGGTTGATAGCTCGGCACCGATCCAGCGCGCCTTGACGAATAGCGAATGAACATTCGCCAGCGCGCGGATGCGCCCCTCTATCGCCTGTTTCAGTCCTTCGGATGTGTCCGCCGTAGAAAGATTAACTGTCGCCAGCACCTGCGCAAGCAGGTTCTTACTTCGATGCTCGGCTTCCCGAGCGAGGGTGGCAATTTGCTCCTGGCTTCGCTTTTTCTCGCTAATATCCCTCGCGATCTTCGATGATCCGACGATTTTGCCTTCGGCATTTTTGACGGGGGAAACCGTCAATGAAACGACGATCAAGCTGCCATCTTTGCGTTGCCGCACCGTTTCGAAATGGTCGATCCGCTCGCCTCGCCTAATCCGCGTCAGAATGGCGCGCTCTTCATCGTGCTGGTCCTGCGGAACCACCATAGTAATGGGTTGGCCAATGGCCTCATTGGCGCTGTAACCGAAAACGCACTCAGCGCCCCTATTCCAGCTCGTGATGATACCATCTAGGTCCTTGCTTACAATTGCGTCGTCACTCGACTCAACGATGGATGCCAGCCAACGCAATCGGTTTTCACTTTCCCGAAGAGCGGCCTCCGCCTTTTTGCGTTCGGTAATGTCGATTCCTGCGGGGTGCAGGAACATGACCGACCCTGACCGGTCGCGAATGGGATGCATCGCAAAGTCCACGATGCGTTCGCTACCGTCCGCTAACCAGTAGCGAAGCTCTTCGCGAAACGCAGTACCTGCTGCAGCTTGATGGGTCGCGAAGCGAATCTTCGCCTTCATCTCTTCCGAACCACGCCACCAAAGAGTATCCCAGAACGGCCGATCTAGAACTTCCTCTCTGGTATATCCACACCAATCCACTGCAAGGATGTTTACTTCCCGCAAATAGCCTTGCAGGTCCGCGATTCCGGCAAATATCCCGGATTGATTGAAAACGGCTTCGAATTTGGCACCGGCCGCAAATAATTCTTGCGCCAGCATCGATGCCCGGGCGATGAGAGCTTTGACCTCCGTGGTATCACGATTGACTTCAAGGACTGTGTCATCGCTGAGCAACTGCATGCGGCTGTCTACGACGACTTCGCGGCCATCCTTGCAGATGTGACGTAGCTCACCCGACCAGTAACAATCGTTCCGAAGGCGCGAACGCAGCTCGGTCAATTCGATTGGAAATTTGGTTTGCAATAATGCGTGGCTGCTGCGCCCGACCGCCTCATCGGGTGCAAACCCGTAAAGCCGGTGTGCCCCGGCATTCCAGAACTCGATCGCCCCATCCAGAGTCCATACAAGCATCGGCTCATAGGACAACATGAGCAGACTGGCCAAATGTTCTGAACTTTCGGCCCTCGCTTTTGTTTGCATCAGAGGGACCCGTTTACGGTGGCTCAAGTCGAGCGTTTGCGCGACTATAGCCAGCCCTCGGTACTACCTCCGCTCATTTTCGCACAGCGGGGCCTCGCTTGCGACTAAATTGCAGCATGTGGGTCAGTCAAGATGCCTCGTCATCTTAACGACACTAGACGCGATTTCGCGTCCTTCCAGAGCAGATTACGCCTGTAGTAAAAGTTTTGTGTCTCCTGAGCGGCAAATGTTGCTCAGCCCCCACTTCTCCAAAGGAACCTCCTTTACGTCAGAGGTGGCTATCCACTATTCGCCGAGCGGTATTGCATGGCGTCTCACTTGTCCTGCGATAAATATGACTGAGGGAAAAGACGCCGGTCCATCGCCCCCCGCCGGGCAAGCGAGCCAACGGTCCACCGAAATTAGCGGCAGGAGACGCATCTTAGTTGTCGAGGACGAAGCCTTGATCGCGATGGAAACCGCGTCGATTCTATTAAGCGCGAAATTCGAAATACTCGGTCCCGCCAGCACGGTCGCACAGGCGCTCGAGCTTCTTGAGCGCTCGGACTGCGATGCCGCCGTGCTCGACGTAAACCTTGGTAAGGAAACGGCCGAGCCGGTGGCCAGATACCTGTCCGAGAAGGGCACGCCCTTCATCACAATGTCAGGTTATACGCGCGAGCAGATGCCGACGATTTTCCGTGACTCCCTGCTATTGTCCAAGCCTCTGCGCTCAGACCTTCTGATCGAAGCCGTGAGGCAATGCCTAGCACCACGGAACGAGCTTGGCACTCTTTGATCTGCACAGGCCTAGTCCCGGTCGTAAGTCCCCTGGCCCGCCCCTCACGTCGCATGTGGGTCAGGGGCGGTCTTCATATCTACCTAATTGACCAGGTGGCCGTTGCCAATCTCGGCGAATTTTGTTCCCTTGATAATGAGTCCGGTCCCGGAGGTTCAGCTGCCTACATTTGCTCGCTGCGAGTATTTCCGGTTTCGTAATGGGTTTCAGATGGCGGCCGCATCGATGCGCGGGACTTCTCCGGCCCGGCCGGCCGGCGTCTGAAAGCCCTCGAAGAAGGAAACCGCGGGAAGCGTCCGTGACCTA
>JBAUNL010000650.1:0-7573 GCA_049579205.1 Rhodomicrobium sp.
GGGCATCGACTCGACAAAGGGACTGGTTGCCGGACAATCTGTCAAGCAGCTAAGGTCAGCCTCTGAGGCATTCTTTCGAGCATTGTATATTTAAGCCATGGAGACGCGCATGCCGGCCCGGAACGCACCCAAGCAATCCCGCCTTAGCCGTCGCAAGCTTTTGCTTTCAATGGGCGCGGCAGTCTCAACGCCGGCCATCATCCGGCACGCCTGGGCCGAAACCTCCCTGGATGTAGGTGTTATCGTACCGCTTTCCGGCGCGAACGCACAGTTTGGCATCAACTCGCGCAATGGCATTGAACTCGCCGCCGATCAGATCAACAAGAGCGGCGGCATCGCGGCGCTTGGCGGGGCAAAGATAAACCTCGTGGTTGCGGATGCGACATCGACGCCGACGACGGCTGCTTCGGTCGCCCAGCGTCTCATTGCGCAAAATAACGTCGTTGCCATTCTAGGCGCTTTCGCGTCCTCTCTTACAATAGCGATCTCAGAAGTGACCGAACGCCGGGAAATTCCGTTCCTTACCATGTCGTTCGCCGATCAGATAACTGGGCGCGGGTTCAAAAATATTTTCCAGGTCGTTGCCAAAGCTACCGTTATTGGGAAGGCCCAGCTCGCCTACACTCTTCAGATCGCCGCTAACGCAGGCGTAAAGCTCGATCGCATTGCCATTATGTACGAGGACACCGCTTACGGCACATCGCAGTCCGGGGGCCTGCGCCAGGCAGCGAAAGCAGCCGCTATCGAGATCGTGCAAGACGACGCCTACCCGCTCGGCATTACGGATGTGACGCCGCTGATAAACAAGCTGCGCGGTTCGGGTGCCCAGGCGGTCTTCCCGGTTTCTTACTTGAACGATAGCCTTCAGATCGTTCGCTCGATGCGGCAGCAAGGAGTTTCAATCCCGGCAATTGGAGGTGCTGCGGGTTACGTCATTCCAGACTTCGCCAAGGGACTGGGCGGATTCGCGGAAGGCGTGCTCTCGATCAATCCCTCCAATTACGATCTCGCGCCTGAACTCACCAACGCCTTCAGAGATAGGTATGGATACTTCATGGTGCACGAGGCTTTGGAGCATGCTGTCTGCCTCGAGGTATTGTCCCAAGCTGCCGCGAGGGCCAGAAAGGCGGATCCTGCGGCCATCCGCGAGGCGCTTCACAATGGCCGCTTTGAAGGCGGCTGGACAAAAGCCATGACCGGTGGCGCGGTGCAATTTGATGAAACCGGCCTCAACATTTTGTCGGTCCCCCTGATGGTGCAATGGCGTGGCAATGAGCTCGCCACGGTGTGGCCGCAAGACGTGGCCAAAGCCAAGCCGGTTTGGCATTCGTAAGCAGAGACGGTGTTCAGGAAAGCTGCTGGCGGGAAATATACCCCTTATACCCTGTAGCTCGGAGCGCGGCGCGTGACGTTCGTTCAAGCTCTCCTCGACGGACTGATGATCGGCGGCGTCTATGCCATCATCTCAATAGGGCTGACGCTCGTTTTTGGTGTCATGGGCATCGTTAATTTCGCGCAGGCCGAGTTTCTCATGCTCGGCATGTTCGCAGCTTATTTTGCATGGGCCTGGCTTGGTCTTGATCCGCTGGCTGGAGCTTTCCTCGCATTCGCGATCGTTTTCCTGCTCGGCATGGCGGTTCAGGAACTTCTTATCCGCCGCGTGCTTAATGCTCCACCGGTCTCCCAGATCTTCCTCACCGTTGGCCTCCTGATCGTTCTCCAAAACGCGGCGCTGCTGGCCTTCGGCTCGGAGTTCCGCTCGGTGACAACGCCTTATCAGACAAAGGCGCTGCACCTTGGGCCACTGTTCATCAGCGTTCCCTACCTTATCGCCTTTCTGATGTCTGCCTTTTGCTGCTTTGCTCTATGGCTGGTGCTTCGGGGAACGTGGCTCGGCTGGGCAATGCGGGCAACCGCACAAGATCCGATGGCTGCACAACTCGCCGGCATCGACTCGGCCCGGATGCGCCGCCTCGCTTTCGGTCTTGGGGCGGGACTTACGGCTTTCGGCGGCGCGATTATCCTGCCATATCTTACGGTGCAGCCAACCGTCGGAGCTCAGTTCGTCGTTCTTATGTTCACCGCCGTCGTGCTGGGCGGCCTGGGCAGTATTGCGGGGGCTGTTGCAGGAGGCCTCGCCGTTGGGGTCATTCAATCGCTGTCGGCGCTCCTATTTCCCATTCATCTGCAGAACCTCGTGTTGTTTCTTGTTTTCATTGCGATTTTGTCAGTGAAACCCGCTGGCCTGCTTGGAGCGCCGCGGTGATACGTGCATTGCTGATTATTGCGGTATGCGGGGCGCTCGCGCTCCTACCCGGGTATTTTCTGAACTCCAACAGCCACAGCCTGCAGGTCTTGATGCTTGCGTTCCTTTTCGCGGCAATGGCCCAAAGCTGGAACATCGTGGGCGGTCTTGCCAATCAGGTGTCGCTCGGGCACGCCGCATTCTTTGGCGTAGGCGCCTACACCTCCACACTCCTTCTTATTCATTTTGGGATTTCGCCCTGGGCGGGGATGTTGGCCGGGGGCATCCTAGGCGGCCTGTTAGCCTTTCTCATCAGCCTTCCAACGATGCAGCTGGAGGGGCACTATTTCGCCCTAGCGACGCTCGCTTTCGGGGAAGTGTTACGGACCATCGCGAATAGCTGGACGAGCGTCACCGGCGGTCCTGTAGGTTTGTCGGTTCCCTTCGCGCCCGACAGTCTCGCTATGTTGACCTTCAGACAGCCGAAACCCTATTATTTCATCGCTGTCGGCGCGGCTGTTACCGTTACACTGATCTTCGAAAGCATCCGGCGCAGCGCCCTCGGCTATCGGCTCAGGGCGGTTCGTGAGAATATTGCCGCCGCCGAAATTGTCGGGGTTGATACGGCGCGGGTGAAAATCTATGCGGCAGTGATTTCGGGGGCGCTGATGGCGATGTGCGGGACGCTCTTCGCCCAGGCAAACTATTTCTTCGATCCCGATACGGTATTTGCACTGGGATCGATCTCCATCCGCGTAGCGTTAATCGCAATCATTGGCGGGGTTGGCACTGCGGCCGGGCCCGTCATCGGGGCCCTTTTCATCATCCCTCTGGAGGAAGTCTCGAATGCGTTCCTTTCTTCGCAGAGCGCGGGCCTGTCGCAACTAGTGTACGGTCTTATACTAATCGCGGTCATCCTCATTCAGCCACGCGGAATCATGGAGGCAGCGCTTAGATTTCGACAGGCCGCGGCCGCGCGATGACGAAGGTGCTAGAGGTCTACAATGTCTCGAAACGCTTTGGCGGGCTGCAAGCGCTTCACAATGTAAGCTTCAAGACGGGCGAAGGCGAGATTCTCGGCCTGATTGGTCCCAATGGCGCGGGCAAGACGACTTTGTTCAGCGTCGTAGCTGGTCTCACCGAACCCGATGAGGGAAAGATCAGACTCGGGGGACAGTTTATTGGCGGAATGAAGCCGCATCAAATCGCGGCGCTGGGCCTTACAAAGACCTTTCAGAACGTGGCTCTTTTCAGCGAATGCACCGTACTGGACAATGTGCTGATTGGGGCGCTTCTTCGCCATTCGCTTCCCAATGCCCGCGAGGCGGCGCGCGAATGCCTGTCGCGCATAGGGCTTTCCGGCATTGCGCACAAGCCGGCGAGCGCGCTCTCCTTTCCTGAGAAGGCGCGCGTTGAAGTAGCGCGCGCGCTGGCTACCGAACCGAAGGTCATCCTCTTCGATGAAGTCATGGCCGCCCTAAACCCGATCGAAATGGAGGGCGTCATGGCCGTTATCCGGGATCTCGCCGCAAGCGGGTTGGCCATTGTCGTGGTTGAACATCACATGAAAGCCATCATGGGGCTTTCCAGCCGCATCGTCGCTCTTAACTTCGGGCGGGTGATCGCAGAAGGTCCGCCGACGGAAATCGCCAGACACCCCGATGTCATAGCAGCCTATCTCGGGAAAGCCTATGCAAACTGAGATAGCCGCTCCGCCGCAGTTCTCGCCAGCCCTCCTCAGGATAACGAAGCTCTGCGCGGGATATGGCGGCGCCGGCGTTCTCCATGACGTTTCGCTCCACGTTGATAAAGGAGAATTCGTCTGCGTCATCGGCGCCAACACTGCGGGCAAAAGCACGCTGCTACGCGCGATCTCGGGACTTGTCCCAAGAGTGAGCGGGTCGATCCTGTTCGATGGCGTAGAACTGACGAAGGAGAAGCCACACGCGATCCCGGCACTCGGCATAGCGCACGTGCCCGAGGGCCGGCATGTTTTCCCGCAGATGCCCGTCGAGGAGAATTTAGGGCTTGGCGCATACACGCGCCGCAGTGACTTTAGTCAGGATAAGCTCGACCGCATTTACGCGTTCTTTCCTAGACTCAAGGAGCGAAGGCGCCAGTTAGCGGGCACGCTCTCAGGCGGAGAACAGCAGATGGTCGCCATAGGCCGGGCGCTGATGCTTGAGCCGAGACTCCTTATCCTCGATGAGCCAAGTCATGGTCTCGCGCCGATCGTCGTCGCAGATGTGCGGCGGGCGCTTGCTGAAATCCACCGCGGCGGCACAACAATCCTGCTCGTCGAACAGAACACAGCGCTTGCGCTTTCGGCGGCCACGCGCGGCTATATCCTGCAAAGCGGACATGTCATCCTTGAGCAGACAACGCAAGCGCTCTTGTCGGATGAGACTGTCAAAGAAGCTTATCTTGGAGCTTGAAAAGGCGCATTTTTCTGATCAGGAAAAGGAGGCTGCAATGGGCGAAAGTGAGTTGTTTCAAAAAGGGCTTGATGTGCGGCGCGAGGTGCTCGGCGCTGGCTATGTCGACGGAAGCCTTGCAAAAGCCGACGACTTTATGTTGGCTTTTCAGCGCATCACAATCGAGATGTGCTGGGGATATGCGTGGACGCGGCCCGGCCTCAACCGGCGCACGAGGAGCATCATAAACCTCGCAATGCTGACGGCTCTCGGGAAACCCGCCGAAATCAAGCTGCATGTGAAAGGCGCCCTAACGAATGGCCTAACGGTTGAGGAAATCAAGGAAATCCTGCTCCACGCGACTGTTTATTGCGGCATCCCGGCAGGACTGGAAGCGTTCAAGGCCGCTCATGAAGTGCTAAAAGCGGAAGGCGCGATCGGCGACGGCACTCCAGCGCAGCCATGACAAAGCCCTCGCTAAGCAAGGTCTGCTTCATCGGCCTCGGCAAGATGGGCTGGCCCATGGCGTCCAGGCTTGCCGCAGCAGGATTCAAGGTGGCGCCCATTGATGCTTTCGAAGGATTGGCGGACCGGTTTGTGAACGAGTTTGGCGGCCGGGCTTTTCCGGATGCAAGAGAAGCAGCTGCTCAGGCCCAAATCACCATAACCATGCTCCCGACCAGCAAGCAGGTCTTGGACGTGATGGAGGAAATCGGGCCATCGCTTAAGCCTGGGACGATTGTGGTAGAGATGAGTTCCGGGGTCCCTTCGGTTACGAAAAAACTCGCAGCGGAGATGTTGGGCATCGGCGTTACCCTGATAGACGCACCGGTCTCGGGAGGCGTGCCGCGCGCGACCACAGGCGACCTGGCAATCATGACAGGCGGCGATCCCGGCGCGATTGAGCGGGTCCTGCCCGTCCTTCGGGTGATGGGCAGCACCATTGTTCGCGTCGGCGATATAGGTTCCGGTCAGGCCATGAAGGCGCTCAACAACCTTGTCTCGGCCGGCGGCTTTTTGATCGGGATCGAAGCGCTGCTCATCGGTCAGCGCTTCGGGCTCGACCCGGCATTGATGGTTGACGTGCTGAATGCGGGTAGCGGAATGAACAACAGCACCCAGAAGAAGTTCAAGCAGTTCGTGCTGTCAAGAAGTTTCAATAGCGGCTTCAGTCTCGACCTTATGGCGAAGGACCTCTCGATCGCGCTTGAGGTGGCCAGCGAAACCGCGACGCCGGTTCCCATAGCTTCGCTTTGCCGCGACCTTTGGGCAGGGGCGCTGAACGTCCTCGGCGACGGGCAGGATCACACAGCGATGGCGAAGTTCAGCGAGATGCTTGCGGGAAGCAGCTTGGAAGACCAAGCCGGACCTGAGTGATGTTTGCCGGAGACTTGCGGTCTTGACTAGCAACGACAGCAGCTCGTTGAATCACATACCGCGGATGCACTCGCTATCAGCGATCTCGCCCTTGACCGATCAAGCGATTTGCATCCAGGCGAAGTCATAAGGGCAAAGTCGATTAAACTTGCAATCCTGCCCGTCGGCTCGACTATTGGCAGTCAGCGAAATGGTAAGGTAAATTGGCGGTAGAGGCCGAGGAGAAAGCCTTTTGCTCTTGTTTGATGGCGCGGAGGGGCAGTTTGGCGATGGTCATCTGGTATTTAATCGATTGCGCCTGCTTCTCGGCAATCTCGGCCTTCAGCAGGTCGCGCGGCGGCTCGCGCTGCCCTGGCCCAGGGCTTCGGCGCAGGCGGCTTCGACTGCTGGCAACCCATCGCTCAGCGCGGCGGCAAGGATTGCCACCATTTGCCGGTCCCCGTCATCTGTGCCGAGCAATTTGCGCCGCATATTTTCCAGCGACGATGGCAGCACTCAGTTCTTGAACGCCGCGCCGTTCCGGCGCGCTCCAGGCTTCCTGGTCGGCACCGGCACGTAATGCCAGGGATCGTAGATGGTCCGGTCGCGTCCAAAGCAGCGGGTATGCTCGCCAACGATAGCGCCGTCCTGCCGGATGACGATACGATCGGCGTAAGCCTGAACCTCGACGGGCCCCCCAGCGGCCTGGCAGGAGACCGAGTATTTGTTCCTGTCGAAAGAGACCAGGCAGGTCTTCGAGACCGAGGCTATGACCGCATGAAAGCCGTCGAAGCGGCCAGGAACGGCAACGAGGCTCGCCCGCTCCGCCTCGAATACCTGCAAGATGGTCCGATCCTTGAACTCGGGATGCTTGTTTGCCTTGGCGTAGGCCACACAGCGGTCGAGGAGCCAGGCATTCAGCTCCTCGAAGCTCTTCGCCCGCGGTTTGGGCGTGAAAAAACGTTCGCGTATCAAGCCAACCTGGTTCTCAACCTGCTCAGAAAGGCGGCGTCGGAAAACCGACTCTCGTCACTATGCTAGCATCGTATGCTGAGCAGTGCGGTGAGACGGTTCTGATTATCGACCTTGATCCACAACCTTCTTGCATCGATTGGCATGAGAAGCGCGGAGCTAACAAGCCGATGGTGCTAGCTGGTTTGCCCGAAAAGCTTTCCGACCTACTACAATCGGCCCGGAACTTCGGCGTCAGCCTCGTCCTCATCGACACGGCTCCGCACTCGACTGATATCGCGATTGGCGCGATCAAGTATGCGGAGTAAATCGGATGACGAACGCACTAGATGGCTCTTTTCTCAGCGGGGGCCGCACCAATTCTTGGAAACAAGAAGAGAACAGAAACTTGAAAACATGGGGTTCCTGTTTTCAACTTCTAACTGCGAGACTTTGATATTAAGGGGAAAAAAAGATGAGATGGTGGACACGACAGGGATCGAACCTGTGACCCTTCGCGTGTGAAGCGAATGCTCTACCGCTGAGCTACGTGTCCAGAGTGGTCTCGCAATCTAGGGGCTTCCCCCAAAAGCTGTCAACACCGCCA
>JBAUNL010000651.1:0-11182 GCA_049579205.1 Rhodomicrobium sp.
ATGTGGACAAGCGGCCGCGGCCGGATTTCATAAAGGCCTATATGCACAACGGCTATCTGAAAAGTCTCAAGGAGGCCGTGCATTTCTACAATACGAGGGACACGCTGCCGCGCTGCGAGATGGGATCGCCGGGAGAGAAAGTCTCATGCTGGCCGCCCCCCGAGACCCCAGCCAACATCAATACAAATTGCTGCAATCTTGGCCTTACGGACCAGCAAGAGAATGATGTGGTGGCGTTTCTCAACACCCTCACCGACGGGTACAATCAGCCTTAGTTTATTTCCGGCGGCCCGTCTGGCCCGCACCCCGTGCCCAAGCAACTAAGCGAGTGACCTGCGCTCTCGACGCTCAAGAAACTTAGCTAGCGGTGTAGCTGGCATCATAAAACATGGGGTCCCGAAGGGCAGCTCTCGGGACGATCTCGGAAGAAAACAATCGCATTTTTGAAAGGTGCGCAATTTCAGGTTATGGCCCATATCACCCGAACGGACCGTTCTGGAGCACTTCCGCTGCTGCGAGTAAAGCCGCCGGTCCGAGTTCTAAGCTGCAGGCCGGACTGTCAATGGAGGCCGGCGGCGCTTGTATCACAGGCGCGGCAGCATCGAGAATTTCCCGGCGGTCGCGGGAAAGTGGCGGGTAAATGCGCTGGCGATTGATGATTTCCTTTGTTCGCTTAGCGGCGGGTCCCTGCGCGGCCACATGGCGATCCCAACCTTCGGTGTAGAGCGCCCCCCAAGGACCAAGATCGAGGATGGTGGTATACCAATCAATGTGCAATGGCAGCATGGGCTGGCCCGATAAATCGCACACGGCGTTGTGACCGGCAAAGCGACCCATTGGACGCGCGTGCTGGCAAGACATCACGCAGGAATGCTCGCCATCGATGGTGAAGGAGGCGACGTCGCCGGCGGCAAACTCGGCAGACATACCGATGATCTTGAGGCACGGATCAACTGGCAGCCGGCCGAACCGATCGCAGGCTGCCGGGAACGCCGCAGTTAAAGGATCTGCCTGCATACCTGCACACCAAACCACGGTGCTTGCGGCGATGCGCTCGCCGCTAGCGAGTGTCACACCCAGGCCGTCAACCGAGGCAACAGAAACGCCCGCGCGCGTCTCGATCCCAAGGGCTGCGAGCGCCACCGTGATCACGGAGATGGCAGCCGCACCCATATCGGAGCCGATGACCGGCTGACGGTCGGCCAATATCACACGCGGACAAGGTGCGGGACAGGAGGCCGGAAACATGCCGGTCGCGGAGCGAAGCTTGCCCTTCATCTCGGTTGCGGCTTCAATGCCAGTTAGGCCGGCGCCTACAACAAGGACGGTATATTGGCCTGGAGAGGGTGCAGCGGACGGCAAAGCTGCGAGGTGAGCGTTAAGCCGGACTGCACTTTCATAGGTGTCGACGTCGAAAGAATACTCGGCAAGGCCTGGGATTGGCGGCCGCGAAAGGCAGCTGCCAAGAGCAAAGATAAGCCGGTCATACGGCAATATGCCCGTCCCGCTTTGGGTTCGGTAAGCGATCGTCCGCGTCGCGACGTCGATATCCGTCACCTCCGCCGCAATATGCTTGACCCCAACCGGGTCCAGCACGTCCGTCAGCGGTACTCGCGTTCCTTCCAGATTGGCCTCGTAATTTCTAACCCGGATGGAATGCCACGCAGTTCGGTTGACAACCAGGATTTCGATCTGTTCAGGGCCAACGCCAAGCTGATCAAGCTTGCGCGCAGCCCCGATAGCACTCCAAAGACCACTGAAACCGGCGCCAACGACAAGAATGCGCTGCAAGGTCAAGCCTTTCCAACAATGTGCCTGCCTTCATTCTAGCAAATGTTTGAATTCGTCATCACAAGTACCCTTCAAGTTCTAAGCACTGTAGCTTACCCCCTCTTGTGATTTTGTCGCGCTCGCCAGCATTTCCGGTTATGGCCCGGAACGGCGGTTCTCGCGGTTGCAGCAATTCTTTCGGCTCCCAGAGGATAAGTGGGCTCGTTGATTTCGTTGCAGAAACTACCGCCTGTGACCCACTCAAGAGGTGGTACGAATGAGACCATTCCTTCCGGTTTTGCCTTAAGATTGCCGACGTTCCCACTATCGCGCCGCCGCCCCTCCAACCACCACGAACGGTACCCAATAGGCCCGATGCACCTCTTCCGGTTCACTCTTATGATCATGTCGAGCATCGACAGGCGCATGGCCGCTGCCCGGCCCATGGTCTTGCTCGCGGCAAGCCTCTTCATCGCGCCTGTTGCAGGCCGAGAGGATCACCCAATCGGCGTCGAGCTTCAGGCCTGCGATCTTAGAGGCCGAGGATAGCCGTCATCCTCCTCCGTCGCTTTGTCGGGCGGGGTGAGGATCAGCCCCGGCTCGCTCGTGGGGCTCAATTGCCCGCCCAGCAACTCGTCGCGAAATGCACGATGGGCTCGAGCCACCTGTGTAGCCGATACCAAGCGACCGATCGGCAAAGTCGGCCATTGTGGTGCCGAAGGTGGTGGAAGCAACAATGGTGGACCAGTAAAGCAGCGGATGAAATTTCTTGGCCGCAATTTGCGCGATCACCAGAACAAGGAGCACGGGAATGAAGATTGCAGTGCCGGTAAGATAACCCCAGTCGAGCGTCATGGTAACGCTGTCGCCGGCAGTCTCGCCGAGTGTGGTCGCCGCGACCTTGATGATCCAGAAGACCAGCATCACCTCAGGGACTTTGCTGAGCGCTTCCTGCTTCGTGTTTGCGTCATGCCGAATTTCCTCGCAAAAAAATGCAATGAACCTTAGTCAATAGACAAGGCTGCTTCTTGGCTGCAATCGTTTGTCCCGCTTTTTGCGGTTCGCCGTTTTCGAGCCGAAAGCCGCTTTGTGGTCTAGTTGGGCCGTTACGCTTCACAATAGGGGCGTCGATTTCTGGCAATATAGGGAACCGTAACTTGTCCGCGTTTAAGGCATTCGTCGCAGCGCTCCTTTTGTTCGCCGGAGCGGCGGCCGCTCAAGATTCGACCGCTTCTTCCTACAAAATAGTCTCTCGAATTGCGGGGCCAGATGGCGGCTGGGACCTCCTCGACGTCGATTCTGTTAGGGGCCGGCTCTATGTCGCGAGAACGGGGGGCGTCATGGCCGTCGACCTTGCGACAAGCACGGTAACAGCCGATCTCGTCAAAGGCTCACAGGGGCACGGCGCCCTCGTCATCCCGGGCACGTCACAGGTTATCGCAACGAATGGCGCCAACGGGACAGCGGTGATCTTTGAGGGTGCCACGGGACAAATCATCGCGACCCTGACTGTCGGCACGAAGCCTGATGCTATTGCCTTTGATCCGGCGACTAAAACCATTTGGGTGATGAACCCTGGCTCAGGGGACATCAGCGTCATCGATCCCGTGGCAGCCAAAGTCATCGACACCGTCGCGGTTGAGGGATCTCTGGAACTTGCAGCAGCGGACGGCGAGGGACGTCTCTATGTCAATGTCGAAGACAAAAACGATGTGGCGGTTATCGACACACGATCGCGAAAGCTCATCGAGCGTTTTGCCTTGGCAGGCTGCGACGGCCCGACGGGTGTCGCCTATGCGCCGGACGCCAAGCTGATCCTGTCCGCTTGCAAAAATGGCGTCGCCAAAATCATGGCTGCCGATGGGCACGAGGTGGCAAGGCTTGCCGTTGGGGCGCGCCCCGACGGGGCTCTGTATGACGTTAACCGGCATCTCGCCTTCGTCCCCTCAGGCGGCGACGGTACATTGTCGATTATCAGCCTCTCACCCAGCCCGAAAGTCGTCGGTGTTGTAGCGACTGCGAAGGGTGCGCGTACCGCAGCTCTCGATACTTCGACGGGAAGAATTTACCTGCCTTCCGCGCAGTTCGCATTGCCTGCCGGAAATACACGCCCATCGGTTATTCCAGGCAGCTTTGAGATCCTAGTGGTAGCGCCAGTGGCTAACCTGCATCGGGTGGAGAGCGGAGCTATCGATCCCATCAGTTCAGTGATCGGGCAATGACCGCTTTCGGAATAACAAAGCAGAAACCTGTAGATAGACTGTCTCATTAGCCGCCCATGACACAATGGGAACCGAACTGCCCTCGGACAACGGGCCTGGGACGATGGCCACGAGCCAGTGGCTGATATCCCATCAACCTTTGCGATATGTTTCAAATTGGCAAATTTGACCCGCTTCATGGCAAGAATAGTTTGGGGCGTCATCTCAAACTGCTACCAAAAGTCAGCGAAAAGTTGAGCAAGTCTAGATCGGCGCTAGGGGCACCGGCAAGTCCGAGGCCGGCGGCTAGGCGATCTTCTGCGTGGATCGGAATCGAGATCTGCGGAAGTCCGCAAAGGCTTGCGAGGCCGCCGATCGCGAGAGCCTTTGCGTAGAAGTCCGCGATCGAGCCGGACTCCAAGCCCCGTCTGAGCGCAAAGCAGGGGGCAGACGGTATGGCGAGAGCCGCTCCAGGATGCTCTTGGAACAGGGATCGAACGTGCTGCCTCAATCGATCGCGAGCCAGCCTTGCCCGAGCGATTTCACTTGGGGACGAGGCCCATATGCCGGCGAATCGCGGTGCTATATTCGGTCCGAAGATTGGCTTCGTCTCGATGAGCCATTGCCCGTGCGCGGCCACGATATCCGCGGCTTGGATGTGCTGGTAGCATTTCGCCATTTTCATCATGGGAAACGGCGCGGCCTCGACCGTGTGAACGGGAAGCCCCAGACGCCGAACGGCAGAAATCAGGATGGCGGAAACATCTTGATCCGCCAGTGCAAAGGCATCCTTGGCAATTAGGATCTCCGAGATCGGAGCGGGCGCGCTGTCCGCCAAAAGAACTCGGCCAACATTTGAGAGGGCGGCTGCGTCGCGGGCGAACCATCCAATCGTGTCAAGGCTTGGTGCAAAGGGAACGGCGCCGCCGAGGGGAATGGCGCCATGGGTGGGGCGGAAGCCATAAATTCCGCAGAACGCGGCAGGGACGCGCACCGAGCCTCCGGTGTCCGTGCCTAATGCGAAGTCCACAAATCCACCTGCAACCGCAACCGCGGACCCGCTGGAAGACCCACCCGGCAACCGGTCCGGGGCAGACGGATTGACTGGCGTCCCTTCGAAATAGTTTTCGCCTTCGAGGCTGAAGGCCAATTCGTCCGTTATTGTCCGACCGGCAATGCTGGCACCGGCATCCAGAAGCGTCTGCACGCAGGCGGCGTTCGCGGTGGCGATGCCGTGCGTTTGCCTCCAGCCGGGATTACCGGCACCTGTGACGCTGCCCGCGGTATCGATGAGGTCCTTGACCGCAAAGAACAAACCGGATAGTGCCCCACCGGGCGCCCCCGCAATCGAAACAAAGCCATCTTTGCAGAAGCAGCCAAAGGGATCATTTCGCAAAGACATGCCCGTCACTTGATTCCGGGATGGTAGGGCTGTGTCAGGGCGGCCGGCGGGGTCTGCCGGCCTACCAGACCTGTTACCGCAAGGAATGCGAGTAAATAGGGCGACATGATAAGAAGGGCAGTGGGCACGATGATCCCAATGGCCGGGAGCTGAAATTGAAGCGCGGTTGCGGCCCCGAAAAGCAGGCATGCGGCAACCATACGCCACAGGCGCCAGTTTCCGAAAATCACCGCCGTAATGGCGAGGTAACCGGCGCCGCTCGTCATACCCTCGGTAAAGGTATGAATATTGCCGAGTGAGATGAAGACACCGCCAAGAGCCGAACATAACCCAGCGAACAGCACCGCTCCATACCGCACTAGGGTCACGGGCACACCTGCGTTGTTGGCTGCAGCCGGTTCCACGCCGGCGGCGCGAATGGCTAAGCCGATGGACGTATAGTTCATAATGAACGCGACGGCAGTTATCATGGCGATTGCGAGATAAAGGATCCAGACCTGTTCGAAAATGGGCTTGCCGATTACCGGAATATCGCCAAGCAGCGGCGGCGACCACGTTGCAAAGCCGCTGACAAGTTGACTGGAACGCGCCCCGAATATCTCCCTGTAGGCGAGCGTGGTTGCACCCAAGGCGAGAATATTAATCCCTATACCGCTGACAATCTGATTCACCCTGAGCGAATTGCTGAGAAATGCCTGCAAGAACGCTACAGGCAAGACGGCAAGGATGCCGCAGAACAAGCCAACAGTGGCATTCCCAGTGAGCAAAGACCCCAGCGCGCCGCCGAATGCACCGGTGAGCATCATGCCTTCGATGCTCATATTCAAGACGCCCGCCTTCTCGCTGACGATCTCACCCGTCGCACCAAATAAAATCGGGGTTGCCAAACGCAGCGAGGATCCGGCGAACACTGCAAATTGCTCAGGCGTCATCCACGGCCATCCCTTTGTTTCATCCAGAATGCCGAGGCGGCGATCGCGATGATGACTATGCCTTGAATAATGACGACGACGGCCGAAGGGACGCTCGCCACCATCTCCATATTGATGCCGCCCGAGCGCAGAAAACCGAAAAACAGGCCGCCAAGTATAACGCCCAAGGCGGAGCCGCGCGCGAGCAGACCAACGACCAATCCGTCGAAGCCATAGCCTGAGGTGAAACCGTCCTTCAGGACATATTGGTCGCCTTGGAACATGATTGCGCCGGCCAAGCCACCGAACGCGCCGGCTACCGCCATGGCGACAATAACCATGCGGTCATACGAAATCCCCGCGCGGCGCGACGCGAGTTCGTTCAATCCGGCCGCCCGGAGCTTCAATCCAAGCACGCTTCGATCGAGAATGAGCCCGATCGCCACCGCAAGTATCCCCACAATAATAAGACCCGCATTTAGCGGGCCGGAACCGTCGCCAAGCGCGGGCAGCTTTGTCGCGTCCGGAATTTCCAGCGTCTCGGGCAGCGTTGCCGTGCTGGTCATGGGCTGACGCAGAAGATCTTCCGACTGTACGCACCAATAGAGAAGCCAAACGCCGATGAATGTAAGGAGCAGCGAGCTTATGACCTCGTTCGTGCCGGCTTTCACCTTCAATACGCCGCAAAGACCGCCCCAGAAGGCTCCCGCCAACACCCCAGCAATCATTGGGAGGATGAAGGAGAGACCGAGAGGCAACTCGCTTGCGCCCGTTTTCAGGGCTATGGCCGCCGAGGCAATCCCCGCAACCGCGATTTGGCCCTCGCCTCCGACATTGGTGAGGTTCGCGCGGTTGGCGAAGATGAAGCCCAGACCTATTGCGGAGAAGACCACCGCGCGATTGATCGAGGCTCCGATTGCATATTCCGAGCCGAATGCGCCATCGAGAAAGGCTGCGACTGTATCGGGCAAGGAGACCCCGATCGCCATGACAATGAGGAGACCGGCGAGAAGCGATCCAAGCACGGCCGCAACCGGCAGAAGGACCGCGGGTTGCACTAGAGCACGCAAGCCTTTCAGTTCGCTTTGGGTCTGTATCGCTGCCGTGCTCATAGTTCGTGACCCGCCATAAGCATTCCGATTTCCTCGCGCACCTTCGCTTGGGCGCGGCGCTCCCCGATGATTCTGCCGCGGTAGAGGATCACGATCCGGTCGGCGACAGCGATCAACTCATCCAGCTCAGACGAAATCAGGAGTACGCCTGCACCCGCGTCGCAAGCGCTGCGGATGGATTTGTAAACGGCTTCGACGGCTCCGACATCGAGCCCGCGGGTAGGTTGCGCCGCAAGCAGGAAGATGAGGTTACGAGTAGTGAGCTCACGGGCGAGGATTGCCTTTTGCTGGTTCCCCCCCGACAGACTCGAAAATGGGGCCTTCGGTCCATCCGCGCGCACGTCGAAACGGCGCATCAGCACGGTTGCCTCGTCTTCAAGCTTCCGCCGGTCGAGCAGACCGAAACGCCGGAACCAGTCAAGACGGTTCAGAAAAATATTCTCCGCTACCGACATTTCCGTGATGGAGCCGACCGCATGCCGGTCTTCAGGGATGATCCCGGCCCCCAGTTCCGTGATCTCGCGGGGCGCGAGATGGGTTGCTTCCTTTCCCCCTATGAAAACTCGCCCTTCCGACGGCTTCAAAAGGCCGGCGAGGACGAGCCCTAACTCGGTCTGCCCATTCCCCTCGACGCCAGCAACTCCGACAATTTCCCCCCGGTCAACGGTGAGCGTCACATTGTCAACCCTGCGCACGTTGTTCGCGTCGCCGACAACGAGCCCATCGATCTGCAGTACCTCGCGCCCTCGTTCGCGGCGGTGCTCTACGGCCTTAGTATCACCGCCGTCCGCCAGCCCGATGGAACTTGACATAATGGAATCCAGTGAGGCCAGGTCCCGTCCCACCATCGCGCTCACGAGCTCCTTAATGTCCCGCTCCGGATGGTTCGATCTGGCAACGGACTGACCCTGGCGAAGAACGGTCACGGTGTCCGCGACCTGTTTGATTTCGGCAAGTTTATGGGTGACAAGCACGATCGCGCAGCCTCGGCCGGCGACGTTGCGGCAGACATCGAGGAGCTTGCCGATTTCCTCTGGGAGAAGGACGGCGGTAGGCTCGTCGAGGATCAAAAGTTTTGGCGACCGGATCAGGCATTTGATGATTTCGACTCGCTGGCGTTCGCCGACGGAAAGATTTTCGACCGTAGCGCCTGGGTCAATGTCGAGGCCATAGCTGGCACCTAGATCACGAATTTTTCGCGAATAGGCGCGCCGTTCTAGAATAATCTCCTTTCGGCCGAGCAAGATGTTGTCGGCAACGGTCATATCCGGCACAAGGCTGAAGTGCTGATGGACCATCGCAATCCCGGCCCTTAGCGCTTCACCCGGATCTCTTGGCGCATGAGCAGTTCCGTCGAATTCCATCGAGCCGGAATCAGGCTGATGCACCCCGAATATGAGGTTGCACAAGGTCGACTTGCCTGCGCCATTCTCGCCGAGAAGGCAATGAATCTCGCCCGCAGCCACGCTTAGCGAGACCTTATTGACAGCCTGGATCCGGCCGAATGTCTTTGAAACATTCTCAAGGACGAGCACGCTCTGCCGCTGAGGCAGAGCGTTGACTTGATTTTCGGAAACGAGGATGCCGGAGGCAGTACCCGCCATAGCCGCGCGATCAGCCGTTCAAGGTCTTAATCTTACCGGACAAAATGTCCTTCTTGATTTCTTCGAGCTTCCGTATTTGCTCCGGCGTGCCGTTGCAGATCACCATCTTGGAGGCAGCCGGCCCCATGGCGAGACCGAAAGGCTTGTATCCCGGCTGCCATGTTCCGGCGGCCGCCTGATCAATCGCGTATTTCACCTGAAAACCCACACCGGTGACGGAGTAGGCGATGTAGAGCGGATCGGTACCGCAGCGGTCTGTATACCCGCCGATCAGATGCGTGCCCTTCTCACGAGCAGCCTGTTCCATGCCTCGCAAGCCGAGATTGAGAATATGATAGTGGATGTCTGCGCCTTGTGAGATCGCCGCCAGAGTCGCCTCCTTGGATTTGGCGACGTCGTCGAAATCGCCGGCATAGGCTTCAAAATATTTGATGTCAGGCTTTATATATTTTGCGCCGTTTCCGAATTCCTTGCCGGCATTGACGATGGAAGGGATCTCAAGGCCGCCAACATAACTCACGGCGCCATTTTTCGAAAGCATGGCGGCAGCAGCGCCCGCGAGGAACGCGATCTCGGCCTGCTTCACGTCGTACTGCGCCACGTTCGAAATCTTATCGCCAAGCGCACCGCCGACGATCGAAAACTTTACCTTCGGAAAACGCTTTGCAACCTTTATGAGCGCTGCTTGTGTCTGTCCTCCGACGCCGATGACGAGATCATTCTTACTTGCGAGGTTGGTGAGTGCCTGCTCCATGTCGGCGTCTTTGATGTTTTCGATCATCTGCACTTTGATCTTGTCGCCGTATTTTTTCTCGGACTCCGTGAGTCCGTCATACCCCGATTCCATCCAGCCCTTGTCTGCCTTCGAGCCTGGAATGAGAATGCCAACCTTCAGCGGCGAGGCCGCCTTTGCCCCATTGAAGATCGAAGAAGAGGCGGCGGCGAGACCGAGCGCCAGAACGCCTATAAAGATACGACGCGTGATCATAATTATTCTCCCGTTGTCCCTACAGCAACGTCAAAGCAGCAAGTTCCATGCCACTTTGGGTCGCAGCGGTAACCCCGGCTTTGCGGTAAACCTGTGAGAATGATTGGAAGCTTTTCACAAATCTAAAGCACGGACAGAGCCCGGCTGTCTCCCAGACACGGCATCCAAACTGGTATGTACTTTGCATCTATGAATCGGTCGTCATCCAAGGAGGCAATGCGTGAAGCTCCATTCTCTCGGCAAAGGCAAGACCTACCACTGGCTCGCAAGCGATACGGCGGTCGACATGTCGATGGCGCTTCCCGAGCCGCGCAAGGTCCAAATTGAGTGTGCGCCGCAGTCGGTGATCGCAGATCTCAACCGGACCGCGGTTGTGGTCATCGATATGCAGAACGATTTCTGCGCGAAAGGCGGCTGGGTTGATCACCTTGGCGTCGATTACTCACCCGACCGCGCTCCAATCGAACCGCTGCAAAGGTTGCTTCCCCATTTGCGAAAGGCAGAGGTTTCCGTCATTTGGGTGAACTGGGGCAACCGCCCGGACCTCGCCAACATGCCTCCGAACCAAATCCATTTATACAAGCCGCATGGCGTTGGGATCGGGCTAGGCGAGCCGCTTCCTGGCAGCGGCGCCCACGTCCTCGAAAAGGATAGCTGGGCCGCCTCTATCGTGGATGAGCTAAAGCCAGAGCCTCAAGACATCAAGGTCGATAAATATCGCATCAGCGGCTTTTGGGACACGCCGCTCGAGAGCATTCTCAAGAATTTGGGGACGCGGACAATTCTCTTCGCTGGGGTGAACACAGACCAATGCGTATTCTGTAGCCTGACGGATGCAAATTTTTTGGGCTATGGCTGCATTTTGCTCGAAGACTGCTGCGGAACGACCTCACCGGAGTTCTGCACGGAAGCCACCATTTGGAATGTCAAGAAGTGCTACGGCTTCGTGACGAAGTCGGATCAAGTGATTTCAGCTCTTACAAGGTCACATCTTTAGAAACAGGGGAATAGAGGTGGAAGAACACAATTTCTCCCTTCATCCGGATGTCGTTGCGGTCCTCGATGGTCTCGACATTAGCGACAGGCCGATCAATCACGCAGCCGGCGCGCGAGTTCTTCCACGGGAAGCCTATATGTCGCCAAGCTTTTATGACTTTGAAAAAGAGGCCGTCTTCATGACGTCCTGGCTCTGCG
>JBAUNL010000652.1:0-3525 GCA_049579205.1 Rhodomicrobium sp.
GCAGGCCGCCTAGCCCATGAATCAACAGACAGTAGTTGCTGCTGGGATCGAGGCCGAGCTTGGCCATATCAGGTCCCTCGGCATTGAGGCGCTGCGCCAACGCTGGCGTTTGATGTTCGGGTGTCCCCCGCCCAAAGGCCTGATCGAGGACATCATCGCCCGGATGATCGCTGACCGCATCCAGCAGGAAGCCTTTGGCGGCCTTGACCGGGAAACAGTCAAGCTATTAGACCGGTTAGAACGCGGCGGCAAGCCCGATGTCCTGAACCGCCGCCTTAAGGCAGGCACCGTGCTGGTGCACGAGTACCAAGGCGAACGCCACACGGTTACCATTGTGCCGGGCGGTTTCTGGCAGGACAGCACCTACTTAAGCCTTTCGGTGATCGCGCGTGCCATTACCGGGACGGCCTGGAATGGCCCGCGCTCTTGGATTTCCATTTAGCGTGTCGATGAATTCTTCTTCCGTCATCGGTCCTTCTCCTTCGTTGGGTTTTTCCATTTCTAAGACAGCCTCGTATAGTACTTGTCGCCTGGCGCCAGCCGCGAGCAGTGCCTCGAATTCGGCCTCACCAAGCGGGGCGATTCGCATTGAAGGCCGCCATTGGCGGACCGGCCGCTTATTCGCGTTGAGGAATTGCCGCTTGCTCATGGCCGGGCCGTCCTTGGCCGTCTCCGGCGCCCGGCTTGGTAAGCGTGCCGCTCGATAAAGCGGCGAATGGTGCCTTTCCGCCAAAAACTGCGGCCGGCAATGATGGCATCTGGCACCGGAAATTGGATGGTTTCGGAATGAGTCCATCTGTAGATCGTCATTGCCGAGACGCCACCAAGCATCCGCCGCATTTCGGGCGAGGCGATTAGATCGCTATCGTCCGGTAATGGCGGCCCCGTGCTGTCGGTGAATCCAGTTTGAAAGCATCTGGCTTCCGGGGCAGCGTAAGCCGCCGCCTTAAGCGCACCTGTGGTCGTAGCAGCGACTCCCTTATCGCCTTTCTTCGGTGCGTACGCTTTGCTGTCTGTGCTGTGCATGACTCCTCACGACATCAAACCATTAAGGAGTGTGTCACAAAGAGTTCACGAGATGTTCTTAATTAAACTCGCTCGAATTTATTTCGGAGGTAGGGGCCGACGGCGGGGCCAACTGCTGTGCCAACCGTCGTCAATAGGCTCGTTCTCAACCACCACAGCATCTTTCTTAAACCGCGTAAGAAGCCGGCTCACGAGATTCTCTGGCGTTGATGCATTACCGCACCATTCTGGCCGCTCGGACCAGAACCTTTTGGCAGTGAGCAAAAGTGCCTCGTATCCAGTTTTCACGGGCTTGCAGATACTGTCCAGGTCGCCGTAAAACCGGCCCGTCTGATAAAGATAAAAGGCCTCCAGAATGAGCTCGGAATCGGTGTCGAGATAGGGGCTGCTTCCTGGCTTCCTGCCGCGTTTGCTGGGTAGGGCACGCTCAACCGCTTGCTTAACCCAATCCGGGCCATGCCGCTCTACAAAGGGCCGTAGCGCCTCCATAAGCGCATCTTGATCATCATCGCGCATGGATCAAGCGCTCGCCTTCGCCTTGAGCGGCACGACCTTGTCCGGCGATATCACGCACGCGGTCGGCCCAAAGTTCAAGCGCAATCTTCTTTTCAGGCAAGTATCGATGCGTGTCATAAATGCCGCTTACGCCGGGCCGCACGTGCCCGATGACAAGCTCGCGGATGAGATCGCCTTCCGGCACAGCAAGAGCTGAAAGTCCGGTGCGCATCGTCCGGCGCATATCATGATTGGTCCACGGCGCGAGCTTCACTCCCACCGGATCGTCACCGCGCCCGGCCGCTTCCTTGCGCAGCTCCTCCAGGACGAGCGCATCCATTTGCTTCTTGAGCTTGGCGCCAAGGGTGAGCGGCTTTGCACCCATCGTGGTCGAGAACAGATAGCCGCGCCGGTGCGGGCATGCCTCCACGATGGCCTCGATCTCAGCCGTGATGGGCAGGACGTGCGGCACAGCCTTTTTGCTGCCCTCCTGCTCTGCCGGAATCGTCCATAACCGCTCCTTAAGATCGAAGTCTTCGATCCTGGCCAGGGTGGCTTGGCTTTTGCGCTGGCCCGATAGGATTAGCAGTTTGTAGGCAGCACCCGCGGGGCCGCCAAGCCGCTCAGCGGCCCTCCACACGGCCCGAAGCTCGTGGGGCTGCAATACCCTTTGCCGCGGCCGTTCCTTGGCTGGCGCCCTTATCCCGGCGCAGGGCGACGCCGCTAAGAGCTTGCGGCTCACTGCCCATGCGAACATCGCGCGAATGACGCTGAGTACCCTGTTCGCGTGAACTTTCGTGCCGCGGGCGACGATGGCGTCGGTCAAATCGATAACGTCTTCGCCGGTGATGCTTTGGATGCTGCGGCCTTGCCACTTGCTCAAGACTTCGCCTTTGCTCTTGGTGAGCCGTAGCTTGCCGTGATTGTACGGGTCTGGTTCCAAGCCAAGAAGGCGCGCCCGCTCCCGCCATGTCCGGGGCCGGTTATGGATGTGGCAATAGACCTGGATGAAATCCCTAGCCAGAGCTTCGACGGTTTTCTCTTCGCGCCGCGGCGTCTTGAGCGCAGGATCACGGTCTTGCCGGATTTGCAGCTCGGCTTTCTGTGCAAGTTCACGCGCGCCCACCAAGCCGATTTTTGGATAGCGGCCAAGCGTCAGCTTTCGCGTCTTTCCGTTAAAACGGTAGCGGTAAGCCCATGACTTCGCACCGCTCACGGGCTGCACAACTAAATAAAGGCCTCCGATCAGGCCATCCGGGATTTCCCGCCGTGCCGATCCAGGCTTCGCGGCCTCGACGGCTTTGACGGTAAGCTTCGCCATTGGTTTTCCTGGGGTAACGGATGGGTAGCGCTCAGTGGCCTATAGGCGCCGTTACCCTTCGTTATTAACAATAGCTAACACATCCAGTAAGCACAAGGTAATACTGTGCTTTTTTACGATTTTATGTGAGGGAACGTTACACGTCGTTAGGGTATAACAACTGCTTCCCAAGCTGAGGGTCGCGAGTTCGAACCTCGTCGCCCGCTCTAACTTCCCCAATGTAATTAGCTCTTTACGAGAAACTTACGAATATCCCGTCCGCAATTGCAACACGGAAGGCCAGCGGAAAACAAAGCGTGAGCCGGGCCGAAACAAGGTCAAATAATGGGCTGACGCGAGTTCAGGCGGCATTCCAGGCACAGGCGGCGACACAGCCGGCGACTGAGATTGGGGACCGCGGTCTGCAGGTCGCTATTTGGCAGCGAACACGTAAGGCAAGGTTTCAGCGCGAAAGATTTAATCGCTGCCTTTGGACACTCTTATCGTGCTACAATTTCCGAGTTAAGGCTCCCGGTACTTGTCTCGTGCCATGAAAATCACCATTGAAATCAATCCAGAAGACCTCAGCGTCATTACCGAACAGGTCATGAAGGCCGCGGGCCCCGAAGCTATCAGCAGAATCTGGATGGCGATCGGCGAGCAGGTGGCCCATCAAATGCATACCCAGATGCTGTCGCAGATGC
>JBAUNL010000653.1:0-21395 GCA_049579205.1 Rhodomicrobium sp.
GCTAAAGCCGAAGCGGAAAATAACGCAAGGCTCACGGCCATCGATAAGCGGATTGCGGAGATCGATAAAGAGCTGGCGGCGAAGTTTCCCGACTATGCCGCGCTGGCGAGCCCGGCGCCCATCGCAGTCGAGGACGTTCAGGCGCAGCTTGGCAGGGATGAGGCGCTGGTGCTGTTCCTCGATACAAAGGAATGGAAGCCCACGCCTGAGGAGACGTTTATCTGGGTTGTGACCAAGACCGATATGCGTTGGGTACGAAGCAAGCTGGGTACGGCAGCACTCACCCGCGAAGTGCAAGCGCTGCGCTGTGGACTTGACACGGAGAGTTGGAAGAGTGTCGCCTGTGCCGAATTAACCGGAAAAACTTACTCTGACGCCGATCGCGATAACGGTAAGCCACTGCCCTTCGAACATGTCCGCGCCTATACGCTCTATCAAGCGCTATTCGGCCAAGTTGAAGACCTCATCAAAGACAAGAGCCTCATCATCGTGCCGTCCGGCCCGCTGACCCAATTGCCTTTCCAGGTGCTGGTGACGGCGCCGCCAAAAAGCGGCGATTACAAATCCGCAGCCTGGCTCATCCGCGATCACGCCCTCACGATTTTGCCCGCCGTTTCCTCGCTGAAGGCGCTGCGCCGTGTAGCACACACGAGCGCCGCCAAGAAGCCAATGATCGGCTTCGGAAACCCGCAACTAAACGGCGATCCAAACGATACCCAAGACCGCCAGCGCGCTCAGGAAGCGCGCGATTTCAAGCGCTGCCCGTCCCCTCAGCGCCTTGCATCGAACGAAAGATCGCTTCGCGGTCTCGCACCGATTACCACACGCGGAGGGATGGCAGACGTTGGTTTTCTCCGCCAGCAGGAGCCGCTTCCCGAAACCGCAAATGAGCTGTGCGAAGTGGCCCGCGACGTGCATGCCGATGTGATCGAAATCTATCTCGGTGCCCGCGCCACAGAGCACGAGGTCAAGGGATTGAGCGAGAGCGGCCAGCTTGCGCAATATCGTATCGTCCATTTCGCCACCCACGGCGCGCTGGCAGGCCAAGTCACGGGCAATACGGAACCTGGCCTTCTCTTGACGCCGCCCGATGTGCCCAGCGAAGAAGATGACGGCTATCTTTCGGCCTCCGAGATTGCGGGCCTCAAGCTCGATGCCGATTGGGTGATACTCTCCGCTTGCAACACGGCGGCGGGCGGCGCGCAAGGCGCGGAAGCCTTATCGGGCCTTGCCCGTGCGTTCATCTATGCGCAAGCCCGCGCGCTGCTGGTCTCGCATTGGGCGGTCTACTCGGATGCCACAGTGAAGCTCATCACCGGAGCAATGGAGAGACTCGCCGCCGATAGACCCATGGGCCGTGCCGAGGCCATGCGCCAGTCCATGCTCGCGCTCATCGATAAGGGCCAGCCGCAAGAGGCACATCCTGCCTTTTGGGCACCGTTTGTTGTTGTGGGCGAGGGCGGAGCCGCGAGATGATGCTCTAACCAGCCCTGACCGGAGGTGACGCTACTGCCGTCTAATGGCGCGTTCCGGCATATTCTGCTTTGCTCCCGCTTGAGATTAAGAGCAGAGCAAACGGTAGCCAACATGACAAGCATCAGGCATGCCCTCGCGACCGCGGCAGCCGTAATAGGATTAGCGTTCCCATTCGCGGCCGCGGCGCAAGCGCCGATCATCCTCAAATTCAGCCATGTCGTTGCACCGGACACGCCGAAAGGGAAGGGAGCGAACAAGTTCAAGGAACTTGCTGAGAAATATACCGGCGGAAAGGTGAAGGTAGAGGTCTACCCCAACTCTCAGCTCTACAAGGACAACGAGGAGGTGGATGCCCTGCAGCTTGGGGCGGTACAAATGCTAGCACCGTCGCTCTCCAAATTCGGTCCGCTTGGTGCCAGGGAGTTCGAAGCCTTCGACCTTCCCTATATCTTCCAGGATAAGGAAGCGCTGCGAAAAATCACTGACGGCCCTGTCGGCCAGGAGCTGCTCCATAAGCTCGAAGGCAAAGGCATCCTAGGCCTCGCGTTCTGGGACAATGGCTTCAAGATCATGTCGGCGAACCGGCCGATCATCACGCCGGATGACATGCTCGGCCTTAAGATGCGTATTCAGTCCTCGAAGGTTATCGAAGCGCAGATGAAAGCGCTTGGAGCGCTGCCGCAGGTCATGGCGTTCTCCGAGGTCTACCAGGCCCTGCAGACCGGCGTCGTGGATGGCACCGAAAACCCGCCCTCGAACATGTTCACCCAGAAGATGAACGAGGTTCAGAAATATGCCACCCTCACAAGGCACGGCTATTTGGGCTATGCTTTGATTGTGAATAAGAAATTCTGTGACGGTCTTCCCGGCGATATCCGCACGCAGCTCGAAAAGGCAGTAAAAGAGGCGACCGAATACACCAATGAGATCTCCCAAAAGGAGAACGATGAAGCATTGGCGGCGATGATCAAGTCAGGCAAAACGGAATTTCACACGCTCACAGACAAGGAGCGGAAGGCCTGGATTGAGGCGCTGAAGCCGGTACACAAGCAAATGGAAGGCCGGATCGGGCGGGAACTGCTGCAGAAGATCTATGCGGCAACCGGCACTGCGATGAATTGAGGCCCTTGGCAAAGGCGGCCCACAAGGAAGGAAATGTGATGCCCGTGCGCCTCTTGATGAGAGTGCTCGATCACCTGGAAGAAATCCTGATCAGCACCCTGATCGCCGCCGCGACGGTTTTGATCTTCACCGCAGTGGTGCAGCGCTATGGCCTCACGGCATCCATAAGCGTCGCGAATTGGGGACGCGCGCACGGATATGATTCGCTGTTCCATGGCGGGCGCGACGTCTTTGCCTTTTTGAACGGCTTCAACCTGACCTGGGCGCAGGAGCTGTGCATTTATCTTTTCATTTGGATGGCAAAGTTCGGCGCAGCTTATGGCGTGCGCCAGGGCATTCATGTGGGGGTCGACGTTCTTGTGAATCGCATTGGCGAGAACGCAAGGAAACCGGTGATCGCCTTTGCCTTGCTTTCTGGGGCGCTGTTTACGTTGACGATCGGAACGTTCGGCAGCGTCTTCGTTTACAACATGGCCCACACAGACCAATCCTCGCCTGACCTCGAGCTGCCGATGTGGCTCGTCTATCTCGCCATTCCCACCGGGTCTTATCTGATGTGTTTCCGCTTTTTGCAGGTCGCTTGGTTCTACATGCGCACCGGCGAGATCCCTGGCCACGGGCATCATCCGCAGGTGAGCGTGCCTGGCATCGGCGTTGCCGCAGATGAGGGGGCTCCTGGCTTAGCTGTCGTGCCGGAAGGAGCTGCGCAATGACTGTGGCCGCTGAACCCGTCGAACGCGATCCGAATGCCGGGCGTTCCCTCGCTGTCACCCTGATCGTGCTGCCGGTCGCCTTGGTCATTGTTTGTTTCCTGGCCAAGTACGGCATCATTTCCTTGGGTGACTCCGCACGCGCGTTGCTGATATTCGCGCTCCTTCTCGCGATGATGGCGACCGGGATGCCGATTTCCATCGCGCTTGGGCTGACGGTTCTGACGTTTTTGTTCACCCTCACCGAAGTCGATCCGCAAGCGGTGGCGCTCAAGCTTTTCACCGGCATCGAGAAGTTCGAGATCATGGCGATCCCGTTTTTCATCCTTGCCGGAAATTTTCTGACGCGAGGCGGCGTTGCGCGGCGCATGATCGATTTCGCAGCCTCCATGGTTGGCCACTGGTACGGAGGGCTGGGGCTGGCGGGCGTCATAGCTTGCGCGCTCTTCGCGTCGATTTCCGGCTCATCGGTGGCGACGGTGGTGGCGGTCGGCTCGATCATCCTGCCGGCGATGGTCCAGCAAGGCTACCCGAAGCGTTTCGGAGCGGGCGTGATCGCCACCTCGGGAGCTCTCGGCATCCTCTTTCCGCCTTCCGTAAACCTCGTCATATTTGCGGTTGCCACGGCGGGCATGAACCCCATTGGCCCAGACGGGCACCCGGTGGGTTCGGCGTCCGTCGGACAGCTTTTTATGGCCGGCGTGGTGCCGGGGTTGATGCTGGCAACGCTTCTAGGGATGGTAACCTGGTGGCGAGCATACAAGAACGATTACCCCCGAGGACAAAGAGCGACCTGGGGCCAGCGCTTCCGGTCCTTCCGTGAGAGTTTTTGGGGCTTGTTCCTGATCGCCTTCGTGCTGGGCGGAATTTACTCCGGCTACTTCACCCCTACCGAAGCCGCCGCAATGGCTGCGGTTTATTCCTTCTTCGTCGCAGTTTTTGTCTATCGGGATCTTAAGCTCAAGGACGTACCCAAGGTTCTTCTGAACGCCGCGGCCATGAGCGCCATGCTCCTCTACATCATCACAAATGCGGTGCTTTTCTCGTTTTTGATGACATCGGAGCAGATACCGCAGGCAATGGCTACTTGGATGGCTACGCAAGGGTTGAGCTTCGTGATCTTCATGCTGCTGGTGAATGTCATCCTGCTCGCGGCGGGGAACTTCATGGACCCTGCAGCGATCGTCTTGATCATGGCTCCCATCCTTTTTCCCGTCACCGCGGCACTTGGCGTGCACCCTGTGCACCTTGGAATTTTGATGGCCGTAAATATGGAAGTCGGCCTCTGCCACCCGCCCGTCGGATTGAACCTCTACGTGGCGTCGGGAATAACCAAGATGGGGATCGGAGAACTGACGATTGCGGTTCTCCCGTGGCTCTTGACCATGCTTGCCTTCTTGGTACTTGTCACATTTGTACCGGGCATTTCCCTTTGGCTTCCGCACCAGCTTGGCCTTCTATAAAATAGAAGCGGCGGCAACCCGGCGCTTGACAGCGGCGGCATTCAGAGAAGGAGCGTGAACCCGGCTCGCCAACCGGATTCAGAAGGAAATATGAGGCCATGAAGGGCCCAAAACCTTATCCCAAACGTTTCTTCCGACCCAAGTCTTCTGGAAAGCCGCAACAAGGCGATGAGCGCGCAGGCGTCAAAATTCCCCGTGATCGCGCCATTTACGGCATTCACGCTGTGGAGGCTGCCTTATCAAACCCAAGAAGAACAATCCTCCATGCCTACTTCACCGAGAACGCATTCGCAAAACTGGGTAAGTATGCGACCGGGCGGGCCATTGAAACATCGCTGCTCCAGCCGGCCGAGTTCGACGCGCTTCTGGGTGCCGACACGGTCCACCAGGGAGCCGCACTTCATGTTGAATCTCTTCCGCAACCCCGCCTTGAAGACTTCCTGGCCGCGCTTCCCGACGGCGAAGGAGCGGCGCTCGCGATGCTGGACCAGGTCACCGATCCACACAATGTGGGAGCTGTCTTGCGCTCCGCAGCAGCCTTCGGCATCGCGGCTCTGATCGTTCAGGAACGGCACAGCCCGCCGCTTACGGGGACGCTCGCAAAAGCGGCGTCCGGAGCAGTGGAGCACGTCCCGGTGCTTGCCGAGGTCAACCTGTCGCGATCATTGGCCAGTCTAAAAGATTTTGGATTCCAATGCATCGGCTTCGACTCTGACGCTGGCGCGCCATTCGTCGATGCCGCGCTGGAGCAGTCGCGCATCGCCTTTGTTTTTGGGGCGGAAGATCGCGGGCTGAGAAGACTGGTCCGCGAAGGGTGCGATGCCGTTTATGCGCTTTCGGTCCCTGGCAAGATCAAGAGCCTGAACGTTTCTAACGCCGCAGCGATTGTCTTCTACGAAGCGGCACGCGCTGGATCAGGTAAGTAGCGGCACTCCTTCGCCTCAACGGTGCCGGCGTGCCGGTTGAGGATCTCTGCCTAGGAGCCAATCGAGACTGACGTCGAGCGCATCGGCAACGTAGCAGAGCCGGTATAGGGGCAGGTGAACGGCGGTAATGGCGAGGTCCCGGCCCGCATCCGCAGGAAGACCCGCCCGCTCCGCAACTTGCTGCGGAGACAGACTCCTGGCCCTGCACGCCTCAACGAACCGGGACGGAAACACAGAGAGGTCTGTCATTGCAGCGGGGTTGCCGTAGATATTCATCAGCTTAGTTTACCGGAAAGTGTAACCGAATGTCTGTGCCGATGGAAGCTTAGGCAAAAAAGGTGTACCAAGCTTGAACTTATCAGTTAAATTGTCATTACGTAGGAAAAAGTTTCGTTTTGTAATGAAAGTTGCACAGCGTCGCTGGCAACATCTTGAGCCGCGGGACGTATCATCAATGTTGACCTGCTAGGGATACTTCCCAAGCTCTGATTTGAGGTTGGGTGGCAAGAAGACAGCGTCAAAGACTACGTGTCAGCCTTACGTGAGCTTGATGTTGGCGCGATGCGAGGGAAGACGAACTTCCCTGCTTCAATCGCGCCAACGTTATCTCAGTGAGGCAGGACGCTGCCGCCAGTCCCGCCATCCGTTGCCAAAGGAGTGGCAAGACCTTTCATTTGAGCTGCCGCAAGCGCGGCCGCCTCATCCCACTCGATCGGCTCAAGCTTGCGGGCAAGAGCGATCGCTAGTACCTCGTCCATCCGCGCCACGGGAATGATCTCAAGCGCGTTTTTCACATTGTCCGGGATTTCTGCGAGATCTTTCGCGTTCTCCTCCGGGATAATTACGCGCTTGATCCCGCCGCGCAGCGCCGCGAGCAGCTTCTCCTTCAGTCCTCCGATGGGCAATACCCGGCCGCGTAGTGTGATTTCGCCTGTCATGGCGACATCGCGGCGGACCGGAATGCCTGTCAGCACGGAAATGATCGCGGCGGCCATCGCAACGCCTGCGGATGGGCCATCCTTCGGTGTCGCGCCCTCCGGCACGTGGACGTGGATGTCCTTCTTGTCGAACATGGGCGGTTCGATGCCAAAGGCCACAGCACGGCTGCGGACATAAGCATTCGCCGCCTGAATCGACTCCTTCATCACATCGCGAAGGTTGCCCGTGACGTTCATGCGGCCCCGCCCAGGCATCATCACGCCTTCGACGGTCAGAAGCTCGCCGCCGACCTCTGTCCAGGCCAAGCCCGTAACGACGCCGACCTGATCTTCGAGTTCGGCTTCGCCATAGCGGAACTTCTGCACGCCGAGGAAATCGCGGATGTTTCCCATCGTGATATGGACCGAAGTTTGCTTGCCGCTTTCGATCTCCTTGACCGCTTTGCGGGCGAGTTTTGCAATTTCCCGCTCAAGACTGCGGACGCCAGCCTCGCGGGTATAGCGGCGGATGATTTCGGTGATCACATCATCGTCCACCGTCCACTCGCCCGGCTGAAGCCCATGCGCTTCCATTTGGCCGCGCATCAGATGCCGCTTGGCAATCTCAAGCTTCTCGTCTTCGGTGTAACCCGCGAGCCGGATGATCTCCATGCGGTCCTTCAGCGCCGGCGGAATGTCAAGCGTGTTGGCCGTTGTGACGAACATCACGTTGGACAGGTCGTAATCGACCTCAAGGTAATGATCGTTAAACTCGTGGTTCTGCTCGGGGTCGAGCACCTCAAGCAGGGCGGAAGCCGGATCGCCGCGGAAGTCCATGCCCATCTTGTCGATTTCATCGAGCAGGAAGAGCGGATTGGTCTTCTTGGCCTTGCGCATCGACTGGATGACCTTGCCGGGCATCGAACCGATATAGGTCCGCCGATGGCCACGGATTTCCGCTTCGTCGCGAACGCCGCCGAGGGACATGCGCACAAATTCGCGCCCGGTCGCCTTGGCGATGGACTTGCCAAGCGAGGTCTTGCCCACGCCCGGAGGCCCAACGAGGCAAAGGATCGGCCCCTTGAGCATGTTTGTCCGCTTCTGAACGGCCAAGTACTCGACGATGCGCTCTTTGACGCGCTCGAGGCCATAATGGTCCTCATCAAGCACGGCTTGCGCCTCGTCGAGATCCTTCTTGACCTTCCCCTTTACGCCCCAGGGAATTGATAAGATCCAGTCGAGATAGTTGCGAACAACTGTCGCCTCGGCCGACA
Organism: Rhodomicrobium sp.; assembly: GCA_049579205.1. Lineage (GTDB taxonomy): Bacteria > Pseudomonadota > Alphaproteobacteria > Rhizobiales > Rhodomicrobiaceae > Rhodomicrobium. The sequence continues at coordinate 7,889 of JBAUNL010000653.1, forward strand.
TCGGGCTCATCTGCTTGAGTTTCTTGAGCTCGGCTACGGCCTTGTCCTTGGCTTCCTTCGAAAGTTTCGTGTTCTCAATCTTCTCCTCAAATTCGGAGATGTCGTCGCGGTCGTCGGAGTCGCCAAGCTCCTTCTGAATGGCCTTCATTTGCTCATTCAGGTAGTATTCGCGCTGAGTCTTCTCCATCTGACGCTTTACGCGGCTGCGGATCTTGCGCTCGACTTGGAGCACGGAAATCTCGCTCTCCATGAGCGTGAAAACGCGCTCAAGCCGCTCCGAGACGGAAAGCTGCTCAAGGATTTCCTGCTTGTCGCCAATCTTCACTGCGAGGTGCGATGCGATCGTATCGGCGAGCTTCGAATAATCGTCGATCTGCGAAAGCTGGCCGAGCACCTCAGGCGAGATCTTCTTGTTGAGCTTGACGTAGTTCTCGAATTGGCTGATTGCCGACCGGGAAAATGCCTCGATCTCGTCCTGATTGCCAAGCACCTCTTCCACGCGCCCGGCTTCAGCCTCGAAGTAATTTTCATTCGCAGTGAAGCGCTTGATTTTGGCGCGGGTGGTGCCCTCGACCAGCACCTTCACGGTGCCGTCCGGCAGCTTCAAAAGCTGGAGAACTGTAGCCAAAGTGCCCATGGTGTAGATGGCGGAGGGCTCAGGATCGTCGTCGCCCGCATTCTTCTGCGCGGCCAGGAGGATCTGGCGATCGGTTCGCATTACTTCGTCAAGGGCATTGATGGATTTTTCGCGGCCGACGAACAGCGGCACAATCATGTAGGGAAACACTACGATATCGCGAAGCGGGAGGACGGGATAAGTCTCATTCGGACCGGAGGTCTTGTATTGCTCTGAAGATGGATTCGTCATGTCAGTCTCCTAATCCGAGCGGGGGTCCGCTCAACTGCTTTACTTTCATCGCCTTCCTGTCCGGCATGGGCCAAGCGGCATTCATCCTGAAGCGGAAGCGTCATCGCGCTTCCCCTCGGGAATAATGAACCGGTGCGGCACAAAGGCGAAAACTGCTGCGCGCCGGGCTAGCGTTGCGGGAAAATGCGGGAGGAACCGAGTTGTGGTCTAGTTTGCGATGAACAAACCACGCCCTCATGCACTGGACTCATCTAGGCGTTCGGCATAGATCCGCAAGGGCTTCGCATTCCCCTCTATGACCTCTGGGCTTATCACAACTTCCTCCACCCCCTTCAGGCTCGGCAATTCGAACATGCTGTCGAGGAGAATTGCCTCCATGATCGAGCGCAAGCCCCGCGCTCCGGTTTTGCGGTCAATGGCTTTCCGTGACACCGCTTTTAGCGCCTCGTTGGATAAGGTCAGCTGAACCCCTTCCATCTCGAAAAGCCGTTGATATTGCTTGACGAGGGCATTCTTCGGCTCGGTCAGAATTTTCACGAGAGCGGGCTCGTCAAGGTCTTCAAGGGTGGCCAGAACCGGCAGGCGGCCGATGAACTCGGGTATAAGCCCGAATTTGAGCAGGTCCTCGGGCTCGACGCTGCGCAAAATCTCCCCCGTGCGCCGCTCGTCTTCCGAGGAAACCTTTGCGCCGAAGCCAATCGATGTGCTTTTCCCGCGCTGTGCGATGATCTTTTCCAATCCAGAGAAGGCGCCGCCACAAATGAACAGGATGTTTGTCGTGTCCACCTGCAGGAATTCTTGCTGAGGATGCTTGCGGCCGCCTTGCGGAGGCACACTTGCAACAGTCCCCTCCATTATTTTCAGCAAAGCCTGCTGCACGCCCTCGCCCGAGACGTCCCTTGTGATCGAGGGATTATCGGACTTGCGGCTGATCTTATCGACTTCATCGATGTAAACGATCCCGCGCTGCGCGCGATCTACATTATAGTCTGCTGACTGCAGCAGCTTGAGAATAATGTTTTCGACATCCTCGCCGACATAGCCCGCTTCGGTCAGCGTCGTCGCGTCCGCCATCGTGAAGGGCACATCCAAGATGCGCGCCAAAGTCTGCGCCAAGAGCGTTTTGCCGCAGCCCGTCGGACCGATCAGGAGGATATTCGACTTCGCCAATTCCACATCGTTGTTCTTTGCGGAATGGTTAATTCGCTTGTAGTGATTGTGCACAGCGACCGAAAGTACGCGCTTGGCGTAATCCTGGCCGATCACATAATCGTCGAGGACGTTGCAGATTTCCTGCGGGGTCGGAACGCCATCGCGAGACTTGACGTAGGAGTTTTTGTTCTCCTCGCGAATGATGTCCATGCAGAGTTCGACACATTCGTCGCAAATAAATACCGTTGGCCCGGCAATCAGCTTGCGGACTTCGTGCTGGCTCTTGCCGCAAAACGAGCAGTAGAGCGTATTCTTGGAGTCGTGACCCCTGCTTTCCTTCGTCATTGACCTACCTTAGCACCCACATACCAGGACCGTCTGGCCTCGGATTGCGCCTGACTGATGACAAAACCGGCTCGCCGATATTGCCGTCCTCAAGCTCGTCTCTGCCCCACCTTTCCTCGTACGCTGTCTCATAGTCTTACGGCTTCTGAGGCGATTGTCCATACCCTCGATGAGCTATGCTGTTCCGGCACGAATCATTGGCCGCCCGCTAGGTTGGACCTGGTGTGCTTTCGATGCCGTTAAAATCTGGGCTCAAATGCTGCCGCGGAAATCCACAACTACGGCTCTTAGCGGGACAGCCCCACCTCCTCGGATGCGGCCCGCTTGCTGATGACCTCGTCGATGATGCCGAACGCTTTGGCCTGCTCCGGACTCATAAAGTGGTCGCGATCGAGAGTGCGTTCAATGATCTCGTACGGTTGGCCTGTGTGTTTCACGTAGATTTCATTAAGCCGCCGTTTCGTCTTGAGAATATCCTCGGCGTGACGCTCTATATCGCTCGCCTGGCCTTGAAAACCGGCCGATGGTTGATGCACCATGATTCGCGCGTTTGGAAGTGAGCGGCGCAGCCCAGGCTCTCCTGCGGCGAGCAGCAGCGATCCCATGGAAGCAGCCTGGCCCACGCAAAGCGTCGAAACCGGCGGGCGCACGAATTGCATGGTATCGTACATCGCAAGGCCTGACGTCACATGTCCGCCCGGCGAATTAATGTACATCGAAATTTCCTTCTTGGGATTTTCCGACTCGAGGAAAAGCAGTTGCGCCGTAACGAGCGAGGCCATCATATCCTCTACAACTCCCGTTACGAAGATGATCCGCTCCTTCAGAAGCCGCGAGTAAATGTCGAACGCCCGTTCGCCCCGATTGGTCTGCTCCACAACCATCGGTACAAGCTGGTTCGTATAATAATGCACTGGATCACGCATTGTTTTCTCCCGCGCGGTTGGCGCCGTGGCTTACCCCGATTATGCTGAAGGCTCGTGAAATAAGCCTTTCAGGAGCCACCTGTAAGGGCGTTTCGCCAACACAGTGCGCTCCAGCGATTCTGGTCCGCAGGGATACATGGGACGATTTGAGCGGGAGCGCAACTACCCTGTTAGGCAGGCCTACTTCCCCGCTCAGCCGTGATGATCGTGATCGTGGCCGGAGTGATCGTGGCCGGTATGATCGTGATCACAACCTGGCCCATGTTCGTGATCGTGATCGTGGCCGTGATGATCATGATCGTGAGCGGTTGCACCGTCATCGCCGCCGTAGAGCGCGTCCTCGCGCTCCTGTTCTGCTGCGAAAGCGAGCAGCTCAGCTGGCGTCACCTTTTTATCGGTAATGCCCGCAAGCTCAAGCGTGAAGTTGATCACTTTCTCTTCATAGACGGGTGCCCGGAGTTCGTTGAGGGCGTTCGGATTCTTCTTGTAGAATTCAAGGACTTGGCGTTCCTGTCCTGGAAACTGGCGTGCCCGCTCGATCATGGCCCGCCGCAATTCCTCATCGGTGATGCGAATCTGATTCTCGTTGCCGATTTCGGAGAGGATGAGGCCAAGCCGGACACGGCGCTCGGCGAGCTTGCGATATTCCTCCCGCGCCTTTTCCTCGGTAGTCCCTTCGGCCTCGAAACTGCTTTTCGACTGCTCAAGCTGCCGGGTAACGTTGCGCCAGACGCCATCGAATTCCGCTTCGATCAGCGAAGGCGGCAAGTCGAAGGAGTGACGACCGTCAAGCGCATCGAGAAGCGCTTTCTTGAGTTTGTTCCGCGATGCAGTATCCAGTTCCCGCTGCAGCTGACCACGCACCGCATCCCGGAGTTTATCGAGAGATTCCAGGCCAAGCGACTTCGCAAACTCGTCATCCTCTTTAGGCTCGATGGGCTTCGCGACCTCCTTTATCGTGACGTCGAAGACGGCTTCCTTTCCGGCCAGGTGCGCCGCTTGATAATCTTGGGGAAAAGTGACCCGCACTTCCCGCGTTTCTCCGGCTTTCGCGCCCTCGAGCCCTTCTTCGAAGCCGGGGATGAACCGGCCTGAGCCGATGACGACGATGGCATCCTCGCCGGTGCCACCCTCAAAAGGATTGCCATCGATGCTGCCCTTGAAGTCGATGGTGAGCCGGTCATCCTTTTCGGCTGAGCCCTCCTTCGCTTCGTAGGAGACATTCGCTTTCAAGAGCCGCCCGATCGACTTTTCGACGTCTTCCTTCTCTGGCTCGGCAACCTCTTTCTCAAGCGAGATCGCTTTTAGATCGGCAAGGTCGATCTTCGGCAGGATCTCGAACGACATTGTGAATTCAAGGTCCGACGCGCCCTCTATCATGCGCTGTACAGCCTCTTGGTCCTCCGGCAGTTTTATGTCCGGCTGGACGGCTGGCCGCTCCTTGCGATCCGAAAGCGCCTTCGTACTTGTTTCCCCAACAGTCTCCTCTAGCACTTCGGCCATAACGGAACGTCCGTAGAGCTGCCGCACATGCGCGAGCGGAACTTTCCCGGGTCTAAAGCCGTTCAGGCGCACCTTGGTCTTGAGGTCCTCCAGACGCGTTTCCACCCGAGCCTTCAGCTCATTGGCTGGAACGACGACCCTCAATTGGCGCTTAAGCCCTTCTGAAACAGTTTCTGTGACCTGCATTATTGAAAACCGGATTGTGTTAGCTGTGCCGCGGCGCCCAGAGCCTCCGCCCTTGCCGCAGTGCTATGACGCGGCTTGTCCAGTCAGATTGCATATCGCCCGGCGATCCACAAGAGGGCGAGGGAAAGGACGCGAAAAATTGCCTGAACACTGCTCAAGGGAATTAAGATTGATGGATAGTTCCGCGAGACATGGACCTTGGATCGCGCAACATTTGGAGAGAACGGAGGTTGATTAGAATGTGATTGCTCAAAAGAAAGACACTTATCTGAACCGGACCTATGGAACCGCTTTTTGCCGGAAAGTCATTTGTGCTGCAAAAGCCGCTGCTGAACAGGCTCGATAAAGCGTCGCGGGCGCTGCTGTTGCCGGACAACGGCGAAGCGATTGACTTTACGCACCCTGCCGGGGAGCCGGCGCTTACCTCGCCAGATTCGGTGTCCTGGCAGGTCTTCAAAAACCCGGTTTCGCTTTTCATTGGCGGCGTCGCAGCCGTGATCCTGGAACTCGCGGAGCCCCGCGTTCGCACAGGAGTCTGGAAGCATAGCGGATTCAGGCACGACCCCGTGCGGCGCCTGAAGCGCACGGGGCTCGCCGCGATGGTGACGGTTTACGGTCCTCGGAGCAGAGCTGCGGACTTGATCGAGAGCGTCCGTCGCATGCATGAACGCGTTCGCGGAACGACGCCCGCTGGGGAACCTTACTCGGCCACCGATCCCGACCTTCTCAATTGGGTACACGCCACGGCAGCGTTCGGATTTTTGCAAGCCTATCACACATACGCATCGCCCCTCAGCGCTCAGGAAAGGGACCGCTATTACCGCGAGGGAGGCACCGGAGCGAAGCTGTACGGGGTTGCCAAGCCGGCCCGATCCGAGGCCGATACCGAGGCATTCTTTGAGGCGATGCGGGACAAGCTCGAACCCTCCCCGATCGTATTCGAATTCCTGGAGATCATGCGCAAAACACCTGTGTTGCCTCCCATGCTCAGGCTGATGCAACCCTTTCTGGTGCGGGCGGCCGTCAGCATCGTCCCCGGATCGATTCGAAATATTTTGGGCCTAACAGAGGCGCTAGGCTTGCGCCAATGGCAACGCATTCTTGTCAGGCGGGCCGGTACCGTGGGGGGCCGCATTCAGCTCGAGTCGAGTCCAGCCGTCCAGTCTTGCCTGCGGTTGGGTCTGCCCGCGGATTTCCTCTATCGGTAGAACTACCTCGGCGAAGCGCGATTTATACCAAACGCGGAAATTTTCAGCCAGAGTAGCGATATCCGCGAGCAGTCTAGAATGCGCCAAGCGTCCGCGGCTCCGCAAGGTAGTGCTGTCTCTTTACCGGTCGCGCGATTGAAGCCGGATGCCGTATTATGCGCGGCGGAGACAGAACATGCTCGCCGAATTACCCCCTGACGATAATTTGTACGAAGCCTTCTGCAGAAGGGACATGTCGCTTGATGGCATCGTCTTTATCGCGGTTCGCACGACAGGGATATTTTGCCGTCCGGGATGCCCTTCGCCGTTTCCGCGCCGCCGGAATGTTGAATTCGTCCGCTCGCCCGAAGAGGCTCTTGCCGCTGGCTACCGGCCCTGCAAGCGGTGCAAACCGCTGGCGCCGCCAGAGGCTGAAAGCACTCTGGTCGAGGACCTGTTGGCGCGGGTAGCCGAGGATCCGGCCTCGCGATGGACGGCTGCGCAGCTCGATAAGCTCGGCATTAACCCAGTTACAGCCAGGCGCCATTTCGAGAGACGCTTTGGGATGAGCTTTTTGAAATATGCGAGGGCAAGACGCCTGGCGCATGCCCACAACACGTTGGAAAGCGGAGGACAAGTGCTCATGGCACAGTTGGATGCCGGATTCGAAAGCAGCTCGGGGTTTCGCGAGGCCTTTGCCAGCGAATTTGGGAAATCTCCGAACCGGGCACGCGCAACGTCGCTGTTGAGAGCTGATTGGATTGATACGCCCCTCGGAGTGATGATCGCGTTGACCGATGAAAACCGGGTGCATTTGCTCGAGTTTGTCAATCGCAAGGGCATCGAGCGGCAAATCACCGGATATAGGCGCCTCGCAAATGCGGCGCTCCTCCCTGGCGAAACGCCGGCATCGCGGAAGCTGCGGGGAGAGCTTGACGTCTATTTCAGCGGAAAAAGCCTGACGTTCGAGTCCCCTATCGCGCAAGCCGGCACCCCATTTCAACTGCGCGTATGGGAGGCGCTGCGGAAAATTCCCCCGGGCCGGACCGAGTCCTACAGCGCCGTCGCAAACCAAATCGGCGCACCCACTGCAATCCGCGCCGTAGCAAACGCCAATGCCATGAATCGCTGCGCAATTCTCGTCCCCTGTCATCGTGTGATCGGCTCGAATGGAATGCTAACGGGGTATGCCGCCGGATTGCCCCGCAAACAATGGCTTCTCGATCACGAAAGGGCGCACGGTTAGGGGATCGATCATGGATACTGAGAATAAGAGGTTCGTCGTGGAAATGTGGCGCGCCTTTTCCAGCCTCGAACCGTTCCTGGCAGAGGATGCTGTTTGGATTGCACCACCCGGCAATGCAACTGCAAAGTTTATTGGGGAAGCGGGCGGCATGATCGGGCGTGAGAGCATCGTCCAGTTTGTGACCGAGAAATTCCCACGGATATTCGCCCGCGAGGTGAAGCTTGATCTTAAAGGAGTTTATGCTGACGGCGATACGGTCGTGATCGAATTGACCCTTAGCGCAATCCTGGCAAATAACCGGCCATACCAGAATGACTATTGTTTTGTGCACACCGTCAAGGATAGCGAAGTTATCGAGATGCGGGAGTACATGGACACGTATAACGGGCACCGCATGTTCTTCGGGGACTGCGCGAGCTGACCCCTTTCATGAACGTTACCGGGCCACCCGGCTATGTGCAAGCGTCCGGTCAGATCGCCATTGCTCTGCAAGAGCGATCAAAAGTGCCAGAACTCCAATGACGATGAGGCTAGCGGCCCAAGCTTAACCCGTTCGTCGCATTGCCACTCCCAAGCTTACGCCCTACAAATTTTTACAATTGGGAGGAAAGCACAATGGACAGGCGTCAATTCGTTACAGGTGCCGGCTTTGCGGGATTGGCCACCGCCACAATGGCGGCTCCGGCAATCGCACAGAGCATGCCGGAAATCAAATGGCGTATGCAGTCAAGTTTCCCAAAGTCGTTGGATACGATTTATGGCGGCGGCGAAACATTGGCGAAATATGTCGCCGCGATCACCGACAACAAATTCCAGATTCAGGTTTTTGCCGCTGGCGAGATCGTTCCCGGGCTGCAAGCCGCGGATGCCGTGACGAACGGCACCGTCGAGGCCTGTCACACCGCAAGCTACTATTTCTGGGGCAAAGATCCTACCTTCGCTCTCGCGGCCGCTGTTCCATTCAACCTCAATTGCCGTCAGCAAAACGCCTGGAACTACTATGGCGGCGGCGTAGACCTTATGAATGAGTTCTATGCCAAATATAATATCCACGCCATTCCCGCAGGCAACACTGGAACACAGATGGGCGGCTGGTTCCGCAAGGAAATTAATACGGTCGCGGATCTGAACGGCCTCAAAATGAGGATAGGCGGTTTTGGCGGCAAAGTTCTCACGAAGTTAGGCGTGGTGCCTCAACAGATTGCGGGAGGTGATATTTACCCCGCTCTGGAAAAAGGCACCATCGATGCCGTCGAATGGGTCGGCCCGTATGATGACGAGAAGCTCGGCTTCTACAAGGTTGCCCCCTATTACTATTACCCAGGCTTCTGGGAAGGCGGCACTATGGTCCATGTGTTCATAAACAAGGACAAATGGGAGTCGCTGCCGCCGCTTTATAAATCCGCGCTCGCGACTGCCGCGCAGGCAGCGAACTGCGACATGATGGCGAAATACGATCATGTAAACCCGATCGCCATAAAGAGTCTTGTCTCGAAAGGCTCGAAGCTCAGGGCGTTCTCACCCGAGATCATGGCAGCATCTTTCAAGGCGGCGCAGGAAACCTATGCCGAACTGAATGCGACCAACCCGATATTCAAAAAGATCCGCGACTCGCAGATGGCGTTTGCGAATGAGTCGTATCTCTGGATGCAGGTGTCCGACTACAACTACGACAGCTTCATGGTTGGCGAGCAGCGCGCAGGGCGGCTAGCGATCAAAACTTAGCTCGAACTGATAGGGGCCAGCGCTTTGAGGCTGGCCTTTTCTTTGGGCTCCCTTGAAGGAGCGTAAGCCCGCATGCGAATGCTGCTTGGAGTAAGCGCCGCGATCGATGCGATCACCGGCTTTATTGGTCGCGCTGTGTCGTGGCTTATCCTCGGGGCAGTTCTCATCAGTGCAGGGAACGCAATCGTTCGAAAAGCCTTCGATGTGAGTTCGAATGCCTGGCTGGAACTGCAATGGTATCTTTTCGGCGCCGTGTTCCTTCTCGCCGCGGCCTATACCCTTCAACGCAACGATCACATTCGCATAGACATCATATCGGGCCTTCTGCCGAGAGGCCTACGTAATGCCATCGATTTGTTCGGACATGCGCTGATGCTCATGCCGCTCGCGACCCTAATGGTGTACGAGTCGTTCGAGTTCGCCTGGCAATCCTACTTGCAGCAAGAGAATTCTTCGAACGCGGGCGGCCTCATTCTGTGGCCTGCGAAAGCACTTATCCTTGCCGGCTTCTTTCTTTTGGCCTTGCAGGGGATTTCCGAAATCATCAAACGGATTGCGGTCATGCGGGGGCTTATACCCGACCCCTACAATACGAAGCCGAGCGAGGAAGCGCTGGCGGATGAACTGAACTTGGTCCAAGGACGCGGAGAGTGACCGAGTTCCTCATCCATAATATGGCACCAATCATGTTCGCGAGCCTGATTGTGGTGCTGCTGCTTGGCTATCCTGTAGCCTTTGCACTCGCCGCAAACGGGCTTGCGTTCGGCTTTCTGGGCATCGAGCTCGGCCTTTTCTCGCCAAGCCTGCTGCAGGCGCTCCCCGAAAGGGTGCTCGGGGTCATGAGCAACGACACTTTGCTTGCGATCCCGTTCTTCACATTCATGGGGTTGATTCTAGAGCGTTCGGGGATGGCGGAGGATCTGCTCGACACGGTGGGCCAGCTTTTCGGCCCGGTCCGGGGCGGTCTCGCCTACGCGGTTGTGCTTGTTGGCGCGCTGCTTGCCGCAACGACGGGCGTGGTTGCGGCTTCAGTAATTGCGATGGGCCTGATCTCGCTCCCCATCATGTTGCGCTATGGCTATAAGCGGTCGCTTGCCGCGGGTGTGATCGCGGCTTCCGGCACCCTTGCTCAGATCATTCCTCCATCCCTCGTCTTGATCGTGATGGCCGACCAGCTCGGGCGGTCGGTGGGGGACATGTATCAAGGAGCGTTTATTCCCGGCCTGGCACTAGCGGGCCTCTACATGCTCTACGTGCTTCTGGTCACGCTTATCTCGCCGAAGGCGGCGCCTGCGCTTCCCAAGGAGGCTCGCACCTTAGGTACTGGCGTTAGCTCGCTCTTCGTGACCATCGCCATCGGGGCCGCGGCCGGATATTGGGTCTTTTCCTGGCTTGAGGGCCAAGGGCGGGAAGGGGCTCCGATTTGGGGGGCAACCGCGGCGGTGGCGCTCGCTTACGTTCTCGCCCTTCTCGACCGGGGGCTCAAGATCGGCCTACTATCGAGGCTTGCCCAGCAAGTCATCATCGTTCTCATCCCGCCGCTGGCATTGATCTTCCTCGTCCTTGGCACGATCTTTCTTGGCATCGCAACGCCGACCGAAGGCGGAGCCATGGGCGCGACAGGGGCACTGATTTTAGCGGCTTTCAAGGGCAGGCTTACGGGTAAGCTGCTCGTGCAGGGGCTCGACTCGACAACGAAGCTTTCCTCCTTCGTGCTTTTCATTCTGATCGGGGCGCGCGTTTTCTCACTGGTCTTTTACGGGGTGAACGGACATGTCTGGGTGGAGTCCTTGCTCCTCAACCTTCCGGGAGGGCAGCTGGGTTTTCTCATCATCGTCAATCTTTTCGTCTTCGTTCTCGCCTTCTTTCTCGATTTCTTCGAGCTCGCCTTTATCATCGTGCCCCTTCTTGGGCCGGTCGCCGAAAAGCTTGGGATTGATCTCATTTGGTTTGGAGTGCTTTTGGGAGTGAATCTCCAGACAAGTTTCATGCATCCGCCATTCGGCTTTGCGCTCTTTTTCCTTCGTTCCGTCGCTGCCCGTGATTCCTATATCGACAAACCCACCGGACGGCTCATTGAGCCTGTCACCACCGCGCAGATCTATTGGGGCGCCATCCCCTTTGTCGTAATCCAGCTCATCATGGTCTCCCTCGTCATCGCATTTCCACAGATGGTGACCCATTACAAGGGTTCTGCTCCAGAGAACCCCGCTGCGATCAAATTTGAAGTCCCGCCTATCGCTCCACTGTCTGGATCGCCTTTCGGCGATGCACCGAACTTCTCATCGCCACCGCCAGGGCTGGGCGGGCCTCCGGCAAGTCAGTCACCGTCCGGGCCGCCTCCCGGCCTTGCCGATGCACCTAAAGAAGTACCGCCGCCAAGTCAGGTACCTTCTGGACCACCCCCCGGCTTGGAGCAACCAGCGAAGCCTAATTAGGAGAGCCAGATAACCGAAGTGTGGTCATGACTCAGATTTTGCCAGCCATGGCCATGCCGCTTGCGGCCGGCAACATAAATATCCCGCTACTCTATGTGGCGGGCATCCCGGTCGAATTCATTCTTTTCGCCATTACGCTTTTCTGCGTCGCGCTGTTCCATAATTATACGTTGCAAGCGGCACTCGCCGGACTGGGCGCGATAACCGCGTACAAGCTCTCGTTCGACGGCTTCAAACACGGTGCCGGCTTGCCGGGTTTGCTCGATCATTTGGCGAATGAGTGGGTCTTGCTCGCCAACCTGTTTTGCCTGCTCATGGGCTTCGCGCTGCTGTCGCGTCATTTCGAAAAGAGCCGCATTCCCGAGGAGATGCCACACTTCTTGCCGGACGATTGGAAAGGCGGCTTCACACTCCTGATAATCATTGCCGTGATTTCGAGCTTTCTTGACAACATTGCCGCGGCTCTCATCGGCGGAACGATTGCCCGGAAGGTGTTTCGCGGCAAAGTCCATATCGGCTATCTAGCCGCGATCGTTGCGGCCTCGAATGCCGGGGGCTCAGGCAGCGTGGTCGGCGACACGACCACAACGATGATGTGGATAGCTGGTGTCAGTCCCTTGAGCGTCGTCGAGGCGTTTGTGGCGGCTGGCGTGGCGCTTTTGATCTTCGGTGTACCTGCCGCGCTGCAACAGCAAAAATATTCGCCGATCATCGAGCACGCGCCGGCGGGATTGCGCATCGAGTGGGTTCGCGTTTTCATCTTCGCTGTCATTTTGCTGACCGCGATTGCCGCCAATGTCGTTGCCAATTTGAGATTTCCGGAATTGCTGGACGCCATTCCTGTAATCGGGCTTGCAGTGTGGGCGGCTATCCTTGCTACAGCGGTGTTGAGGCGTCCCGATTGGGAAATCATGCCCGAAACCTTCAAGGGCACAGTTTTTCTTCTCGCGCTCGTTACCGCGGCCTCAATGATGCCGGTGGAGGAATTGCCGCCTGCTTCCTGGCCGGCGGCCTTGGGTCTCGGCTTCGTCTCCGCGGTGTTTGACAATATTCCGCTGACGGCCCTTGCGCTCAAGCAGGGCGGCTATGACTGGGGTTTCCTCGCCTATGCGGTTGGTTTCGGCGGGTCGATGATCTGGTTCGGATCGTCCGCTGGCGTCGCTCTCACCAATATGTATCCCGAAGGGAAGTCCGTGGGTCTTTGGCTCTGGAAAGGCTGGCACGTGACCCTTGCTTATGTCATTGGATTTTTCGTCATGCTAGCCGTTCTGGGATGGCATCCTTAGGATCAAAGCAACTGAAGCAGCCCGGCCCAGCGGGGCGCGGGCAGCTTCAAGATCATACGCCAGTCGGCGTGCAATGGATTAGCGGCCGCCACTGGCGAAGAGCTGTTCTCCTGTAAGCCAAGCCGAGTCGTCCGAAGCGAGAAAGACCGCAACGGAGGCAATGTCATGTGGCTGACCAACGCGTCCAAGCGGCGTTTGCGCAACGGCGGCCTTCTCGAAATCGGAGCCGATGAAGCCGCCGCTGTGAGTTCCCTCGGTTTCGACGACTCCGGGGCTCAGAGCGTTGACACGAATCTTCTTCGGCCCGAGCTCATGGGCGAGCACGCCTGTAACGGCGGCAACCGCACCCTTGGTGCCGCTGTAAACTGCAGAGTTCGGGGGTGTGGCCCGGGAAACAAGCGAACCGATGTTAATGATGCTGGCACCTTCGCCTAGATGCTTCACCGCAGCCTTAGTGGTGAGGAGAAGCCCAAGCACGTTTGTATTGAACATCCGGTGGAATTGTTCCTCGGTAACGTCCTCGATTGGGGCAAACTCATACACACCGGAATTGTTGACGAGAATGTCGAGGTGACCATAGTTTTTGATAGCGGCGTCGACGATAGCTTGAGCATCGGCGGATTTCGACACGTCGCCCTGCACGGC
>JBAUNL010000654.1:0-9884 GCA_049579205.1 Rhodomicrobium sp.
CGCTGTATTGCCGCTCGGACGGCGTGCGTTGTCGTGGCGCTGCCGTGAAGTATCTGTCCCATAACCGCTCCCGAAGTTTGGGGTCAGTTAGACTGATTCCATCACACAGCGGGACTAAACAACTAGCCTCCACAAATCAAACGGTAGAGTTTATTTTTGTGAAGATGCCGATGCGGCTGGACCGGCTGTCCCCGAAACCGGCCAACCATCTTCACAAAAGCCGCAGCAGTCATGTACGGAGATTAAAATGCGTCGAACGGCTCTTGAAGGACTCGATCTGAACGAAGAAGGCTTCCCTCTTCTGCTCCACGAATTTGATCATCGGATTCGCAATCTACGACACGTTATGGAAGCAACGATCAGGCAAACGCAGTCTTCGAATGTCGAGGATTACAGGGCCAAGCTGATCGAGCCAATATTGAGCCTTCGCCGTCTTTATAAAGAGAAAGGCAGCTCCTACGCTCTTCGTGAGCTTAAAGGATTGATCGAACACACGGTGGGCCTGCACTGCGCAAATGGTGCTCGCATTGTTGCTTCAGGGCCCACTGTTGAGCTGGAGCCGAACTTGGCGCTCGCGGTGCACCTTGTTTTCCACGAGCTCGCATTGAACGCCAAGAAATACGGGGCGCTGCGGTCGCGCTCTGGCTTCGTCGAAATAATTTGGACGATAAGGGATGTTCCAGGCGCTTCCCGCAAGCTTGAGGTCCTCTGGAGCGAGCATGGCGGACCGCGGGTGAAGCGTCCCGCCCATAGCGGTTTCGGCTTACGCCTTATTAAAAAATCGGTTGAGGGGCATGGAGACGTCCGGCTCCAATTCATCCCAGCGGGCCTTTCGTGTTTCATGATCCTGGATCTCGGCCGTGCTTCGAAAACCCGCAGCAATTCGGTTCACGCGCGTCATCCCTCTATTGTTGCGAATGCGACAGGCGGCTGAGGAACAGCCTCCTGCGTGAGACGAGGCGAGTATCCGCTGGATGGCTTTTTCTGGCGCTCGCCTGTTTTGCCGGATTCTTCGGTAAAGAATGCGGAAGGCAAAATCCCCGTTACCTTCGAGCGGATAGCATAGAAATGAGTGTCCTTAATCGAGCCATTCTGCTCAAAAGGAGTACGCCAGCCTTCATAAGCTTTCTCACAACCTGGGCGTGCCCGGTGGCACTATCCGAAAATCTGCGCTCACCCGTAGCGAATGGGCACTTTTTCGCACGCTCCGCCGCCCCGGCCGCGTGCGAGATCTGCCAGGAGGTTCCTTCGCCGGAGATCGCGGTTGTCCAGTATCTCTGGCAGAGCATGGACAGGTTGGAGCAGTTTTTCGAGGGCGTCTTGGTTGAACAGTCTGCCTTAGCCGGAACATGGCGGATGCTCTCGTGGAAACGCGCGTTTCAGGACGCAGGAGAGCAAATTGATGCGCTGGGGGTCGATCCAGTTGGTGCACGCCATCGTGGTTAAAAGAGACCGGGAAACCCCGGCCGGCGTACCGCCTTCTACCGAACAGAAAATCGACTTATTTGACTCTATGTTGGCTTATACGGGAACCTACACTCTCCACGAAGATCGCGTTATTCACCATTTGGACGCCTCGTGGAATCAGTCTTGGACAGGAACGAATCAGGTTCGCTTTTATAACACATAGCCCACAATTGGAGGAATTCTTGCGGCTGCTGTTTTCAGTTTTGCTTGCGTTTGTCAGTGTTGGACCTGTGTACAGCGAGACCTTCACCTTCCCTTCCAATTTCCGCATCGCTGAAATCGAGACGAACGGCACCACGATCCATGTCCGGGTCGGGGGCAAGGGTCCTGCGGTGATCTTACTGCACGGCTATGGGGAGACAGGCGATATGTGGGCGCCGATGGCAGCCGATCTCGCCCGAGAGTATACCGTGGTCGTGCCCGATCTGCGCGGCCTTGGCCTCTCGGCTAAGCCCGCAGGAGGCTTCGACAAGAAGACCCAGGCGGGCGATGTGGCTGGCGTCCTTGACGACCTGAAAATCGGCAAGGCAGCCCTCGTCACCCACGACATCGGCAATATGGTGGGATATGCATTTGCCGCGCTGCATCCCGAGCGCGTGACGCGCTTCGCTCCAATCGACGCGCCACTACCGGGTATTGGGCCTTGGGAGGAGGTGCTGAAGAACCCGCTCTTATGGCATTTTCGCTTTGGCGGACCCGATATGGAACGGCTGGTCGCCGGCCGCGAGCGCATCTATCTTGACCGGTTCTGGAACGAGTTTTCCGCCGATCGTACAAAGTTCGGCGAGGCCGCGCGTGTCCATTATGCCGAGCTCTACGCCTTGCCGGGCGCCATGCATTCCGGCTTCGCGCAATTCGCCGCGTTCGATCAGGACGCCATCGACAACCAGGCTTTGCTCACGAAAGGCAAGCTCAGCATGCCGGTGCTTGCGATTGGCGGCGAGAAATCATTCGGTACAATGATGGCTACCATCATGCGTTTCGCAGCCAGCGATGTTCGCGAAGGCATCATCCCAGATTCGGGTCACTGGATCATGGAAGAAAACCCGGGAGCGACCATCACTATGGTCCGCCCGTTCCTCGAGGGCGCTCATTGAGCGCCAGCGGAGCAGGCACCGCTTCGCAGCCAAAGCCGGCACAGAGATCTTCTACAAGGATTGGGGCAAAGGTCAGCCCACTGTGTTCAGCCATGGCTGGCCGCTCTCGGCCGATGATTGGGACGCACCGATGCTCTTTTTCCTCGGCAAGGGCTATCGCGTCATAGCTCATGACCGCTGGGGCCATGGCCGCTCCGCTCAGGTCAGTGACGGTCACGACATGGACCGCTATGCCGATGATTTAGCGGCGCTGACCGCGCATCTCTACCTGAAGGACGCCATTCACGTTGGCCAATCGACACGCGGCCGCGAGGTCGTGCATTACATTGCGCGCCATGGCGAGAGCCGGGTGGCGAAGGCAGCGATCACCAGCGCGGTGCCGCCCCTCATGTTGAAACCGCGGCCAACCCCGGCGGTCTCCCGAAAGAAGTTTTCGACGATCTACACGCGCAGCTCGCCGCCAACCGCTCCAAATTTTACTACGACCTGGCCGCAGGTCCTTTCTATGGCGTCAATCGGCCGGGCGTTCCGGCATTGCAGCCAGTCATTTTGAACTGGTGGCGGCAAGGAATGGGGTGGCGCGAGGGCGCATTATGACGGCATCGTCGCCTTCTCTCAGACCGACTTCACGGAAGATCTGAAGAAGATCAACGTACAGGTGCTCGTGATGCATAGCGAAGATGACCAGATCGTGCCCTACGCTGCCGCGGGTCCGCTGTCCGCGAAGCTGCTAAAGAACGGGACGCTGAAAACCTACAAAGGTTTCCCCCACGGCATGATCACCACTCAGGCAGACACTATCAATGCCGGCTTGCTAGCGCTCATAAAAGGCTGACAAAGCCCGCCGCCACGGGATCAGAATTTTGACGCCGCCGTGCCACTCCAACGAGTGCCTCGCGAGCGGTCCGCTGCCGTGGAACGTGGCTTGGGTTGGCAGCCCGCTCTTAGCCCCTAGCAACGTTGACTTTAGCGGGGCGCAGGAGCCGGTCATGATAAAGGTAGCCCGGCTGCAAGACCTCGATAATGGTGCCCGGCGGCTGGTCCGAGTCTTCGGTAAGCTGGAGAGCGTCGTGGCGGTTGGGATCGAAGAGTTCGCCAACTGGCTGGAGACGCGTTATCCCATGCCTCTCGAAAGTATCCAAAAGCGCTCTTTCGGTGGCCTCTAAACCCTCCAACACGCCCTTGAGAGAAGGATCTCCGGCGAGGTCACTTGGAAAGCTGTTGATGGCGCGGCGAAGATTATCAAGGCTGCCCACGACATCCTTCGCGAAATCGCTCGCCGCGTAGCTGACCGCCTCATCCTTATCGCGGCGGGCGTGCATTCGAATATTCTCCTGCTCCGCAAGCTCTCGCAAAAGCCTATCCCTAAGCTCCGCGATTTGACCTTGCAGTTCCTCGCCGGATGCTTGCTCGCCACTTTGCTCAGTCTGCGGGGCCGGTTGACCGGCACGCACTTCCGACTCCTGATGGCTTTGGCGGCGATCCCGATCATTTCGGTTCTCGCCGCCGCCGGGCGCATGGTTTTGGGACGTCATCCTTTTTGCCGCCGGTTCTTGTCTACTTCTTCGAATTCGGCATCGACGACATCCTCAGAGCCGGGCTGCTGCGGCTGCGCTGATGGGCCGCTCGGCCCAGCCTCCGGCTGTGCCGCACCCGCACCGGCGGCGCCTCTTTGAATTGACTCGCCGAACCGCGAGAGTGCCTGCGACAGCGATTGCGTCTGAGCGCGTAAGCGATTGATATCTTCACTGGAAAGGGCATCCCGGAGAGATGCTATCGCCTGCTCGAGCGTTCTGCGCTCGCCCTCGCCGGCCTTCGAGCCATTTTCCTGCAGCTGTCTTTCCGCAGTATATATCAGCGCATCCGCCTGATTGCGGGCCTCAACCAGTTCCCGGCGGCGACGGTCTTCGCTGGCATGGCTTTCGGCTTCGCGGACCATGCGTTGTATATCAGCCTCCGTAAGGCCGCCGGAGGCTTGGATCTGGATTTGCTGTTCCTTGCCGGTCGCCTTGTCCTTGGCGGAGACCTTCACGATGCCATTCGCATCGATATCGAACGTAACCTCGATTTGAGGCATACCGCGAGGAGCTGGAGGGATGCCGACGAGATCGAATTGCCCGAGCATCTTGTTGTCAGCCGCCATCTCGCGTTCTCCCTGGAACGTGCGAATCGTGACCGCTGGCTGATTGTCCTCGGCGGTCGAGAAGGTCTGCGACTTCTTGGCTGGGATTGTAGTATTCCGGTCGATGAGCTTGGTCATCACGCCGCCCAGCGTCTCGATGCCGAGCGACAAGGGAGTAACGTCCAGGAGGAGCACGTCTTTCACGTCGCCCTGAAGGACGCCTGCCTGGATGGCTGCACCCACGGCCACGACTTCGTCGGGATTGACCCCCTTATGCGGCTCTTTGCCGAATTCTTCCTTTACGGTTTCCTGCACCTTGGGCATGCGGGTCTGGCCACCGACAAGAATAACTTCATCGATTTGAGCCTTGGTAATGCCTGCATCCTTTAATGCAGCCTCGCATGGGGGTATCGTCCGCTGAATGAGGTCGGCCACCAGGCCTTCGAGCTTTGCCCGGGTCAGCTTTTGAACGAGGTGCTTAGGCCCATTCTGGTCCGCTGTGATGAAAGGCAGATTGACCTCGGTTTCGAGCGCGGAAGAAAGCTCAATTTTTGCTTTCTCGGCAGCTTCCTTCAGCCTTTGCAGGGCGAGTGGATCGCCCCTGAGATCGATGCCCTGCTCCTTTTTGAACTCGTCCGCGAGATAATCGACAATGCGCTTGTCGAAATCCTCGCCGCCCAGAAATGTATCGCCATTGGTGGCTTTGACCTCAAAGACCCCCTCCCCGATTTCCAAGATTGAAATATCGAAGGTTCCGCCGCCAAGATCGTAAACTGCCACTTTGCCCTCGCCGCGTCTTTCAAGGCCATATGCGAGTGCCGCGGCGGTCGGCTCATTGATGATGCGCAGAACTTCAAGCCCCGCAATGCGGCCTGCATCCTTGGTAGCCTGGCGCTGAGCATCGCTGAAGTATGCCGGAACGGTAACGACCGCCTGCGTGACCTTACCGCCAAGATAATGCTCGGCGGTCTCGCGCATCTTTTGCAATATGAAAGAGCTGATTTGGCTCGGGCTGTACTGCTTGCCTTGAACCTCGACCCAGGCGTCGCCATTGGGGCCCGGGACGATTTTGTAGGGAACGAGGTCCTTCTCCTTCTGCACAAGCGGGTCATCGAAGCGGCGGCCCATGAGCCGTTTGATCGCGAAAATTGTGTTCTGCGGGTTTATGACGGCTTGCCGCTTTGCTGCCTGCCCAACAAGGATCTCGCCGTTCTTACCGAAAGCCACAATCGACGGCGTGGTCCGCCCTCCTTCGGCGTTTTCAATCACCTTGGGGGTTTTCCCCTCCATGATGGCCACGCAAGAGTTCGTCGTGCCGAGATCGATGCCGATTGCCTTTGTTGCCATGGCTTAGGCCTCCTCTCAAGTAAGAGCTTGGCACTCTATTGAGGATTAGAAGACGATAACCCCGAACTCGCCATGATGTTCATCAGTATTACGTTATATACATCTTTTTATTTGAACTAATTTGTGATAACTATGCTTTGACTTCGCATTATAATTCTGCTTGAAGGGAGAATATTGCCATGACGGAGCGTCCGGAACTGGAGCTGGCTCAAGACGCGGAAGGTGCGGGGCACCGCTTCCGCCGCTGCTCACGGCGAATATCTCAAGTTTCAACTTTATAGCGCGCTAGAAGGCGGAGCTGAAAATTCTGAAAAAATTGCATTTCGTTTTTTTCTCTGACGTATAGTTTGCGCCACCCCCATTTCTTAATTTGCCACGATAGGCAAATCGGCTTGAGAAAGCTTTAATGGGTGTAAGCGCACGAAAGCAAAAGAATTTCTGTCTCGGAGAGAGCGCGCGCGGGCGGTTTCGGCGGGGAGATGGTTAATTCGCATGGTGAACAAGGAATTTCTGTACTTTTCGAGCGCGAAATTCATAGGCGAAAACGCGCTTTTCGCGTGATTTTCGCGATTCCGGCCGCTTACGGCGCGCCTGTTAACCACCTCCATAGGCACTGTGTAAGAGCTGTTAACCACGCCATGGAGGCTTTGTAGCGCTTTGTAAGGGGGCCTTCCTTGGTCATAAGATCCCCTAAGAGCAATGCATAGGCGATACTGGTCTTACACGCGCCGCGAAAGGGGATTTGGCGCTTGCGCGGATACTAAGAATGACACAGTATTACTGCCGACCTAGGCTATGCAGTTTGGAATCTCCGGCTCGCGTTGCCCTTCACGCAAACAGCCCGAATTCATCGTGTCAGAGAAATGAGTCACTCTTTTGTCTTTCAGAGACTTCGAGATAACATGTCATGGACCAGCAGAAGGCGAAAGCAGAGCCGCGCATTGAGTCAGAAGACCTTGCCGAGGCCCTGAAGGGCAACCGTTTCAAGGAGTTTTTAGACAAAATCCCGATTGCGATCGTTCTTGGTGCCATGCAGCCAACCGAATGTATCGTCTATGCGAACTCGCACTACGAGACCCTCACCGGAGAGCCGGGGGCGGTGCTTGAGGGGAAGTCTTGGGATGCGCTGAAGGGACGTGCCCAAAACGATGACCGGGAATTGTCACAGGCCATCACGGAAGCAAGCGACCACATTGGGACATTCATTATTGAACCTCCGGGCGGTGAGCCGGTCCTAGCCGAGGCCTATTCGAATGTGATCGAAACCGACGAAGGCATCCCGGACTATCGCCTTGTGGCATTGATCCCCGTGAGTACGGGAGCGCGAAGCGTGGGAGCAATCGCTCCGCGACAAGGACTTGCTGCTGCTGGAGCTGCAGCATCGGGTCAAGAACAACCTGCAGATGATTACGGCGCTGATCCGTCTCGAATCCCGGAGCTGGCCCGAGGGCAAGGACGCGCTGTCCCGTCTAGCGGGCCGCATCGAGGCGCTGAAGATCCTCTATCAGAGCCTATCATCTGACCGCGACGCACGGGTAGTCGACCTCGGGGCCTATATTGGCCAAGTTGCTTCGGCGGTGATGCACAGTAACGGGATCGAAGGCATCCATCTGGCGCTTGAGGTCGATGTGCTTCCAGTATCAATCAACATCGCCATGCCGATAGGATTGCTGGTCAACGAGTTGATGACCAATGCACTCAAACATGCATTTGCGGGTCGCGAAGAGGGTACGATAACGATTCAAAGCCTCCCTGATGCTGTTAAGGGCCGGAAAGTAGTCGTAGCCGATAATGGTACGGGCCTGCCGGTGGGGGTGGTGTGGCCTCAGCCCGGAAAACTGAGCGCCTTGATGGTCCAATCACTTCGCGAAAATGCAAAAGCCGAGGTCGAGGTAGATTCCAACCCTGGAACAGGCACCCGTGTGACTTTCTCCTTTGCTGGAAACAATTCAAATTAAGACGACCCTGCGACGCTTCTGGCTCAATCACCCAAGAAGGGCGTTGAGAAAGCGACCCGGCGCGGAAGCCCTCCGGCATTGGGAAAGGTGAAAGTCGCGTTTCGGCCTAAACCTCTAGACCCAATCGATAGAAGACCTATTTTGCCGTCATTCCCGCGAAAGCGGGAGTCCATGTCACAACAGCACATTGTCTTGTTGAAACATGGGGCCGCCGACGCGGACCACTCAGCGCTTTTGGCGGCTATTAGACCCCCGATCCGGCACCGCGGTTTGATGCTTTCGATTTTCGACGGCCGAGCAAATGGCCGAAGCGATCTCACTAGGGTTCCCAATTATGTCGATCGGGCCATCGTAGTTGATCGCGTTCTCAGGCACGCCTTGCGCTGGCCGAGCCGTTAGTACCATGCTGACCCCGCCGGCCTTATTGATCGCGGCAAGGCCACGCGAGCCGTCGTCAAGCGAACCCGACAGCACCACGCCGATGGTGCGCGTCCCGCTGTGCTCGGCGACGGATCGGAAAAGCAAGTCCACTGTCCGGTTCCGGTGCACGCGATCCGGGTCGTCAACCAAAATGCCAAAGCTGTTGGCTGCAAGAGTAAGGTGCTCTGCCGGCTCCCCGATATACGCGGTTCCGATCTGGAACCGTTCTTGTTGAGCCGCGGTGACGATTGGAAGCTTGGAGCTCTGCGCGAGCACCGAGGCCAACTCGCTTGGCTCATGAAATGGCCGGTGTAAAACGATCAGGACGATTGCAGGAAGCGTAGGAGGCAATGCCGCCAATATCTCCCTTATGTCATGCAGGCCTTCCCCGCCCGACGCGCCAATGGCCACAACCCAGGGCTTGGTTTGGCTTTTCATCAAGATGCCCGATCACGAACGAGGCAAGAGTTATGAGCCACGTAGGCAGCTTGGCCGGAGAAATTCAACATCCTCTTCCTCTCATTACTCAGAGCATCCTGACGGGCATTGTTGCCGCGTTGTGCAATTGAAACAGAATGGCTGGCTTCGTCCGTCTAATGGCCGACACAAGGGTGAACACTACGGGAATTATTTTTAGCAATAAGGAACTTTTTGAGTTTTGGCACGCGAGAAGCACCCGTGGTATGCATTGCGCGTGATTTGGTAGCATTCACACGCCAGCTCTTCTAACCCCTGGCGATCCTCTATGGTGACAAACCCACGGCGATAACTGATTACCCCAACATTCTGAAATGTTCGCCATATCAGGCTTACCGTTGGGCGCGTCACTCCGAGAAACGCGGCAAGCAACTCCTGCGTCAAAGGGAAGGTGCTGCTTTCGGCACGGTCGCAGCACATTAACAGCCAGCGGGCAGCTCTTTCCTCGTTGTTGTGAATGCTGTTGCAGGCAACAGATTGCTGAACCTGGGCGATGTAGGCCTGCGCACAGCAGAGCGTAGCATTCTCGAACCCAGGGCTTTGTTTTTGAACGCGGCGGAAGACCGGATAGGAAATGGCAAACGCTAAGCCTTCAATTTGGACACACCGCCGGTTCAACGCCACGGGGCTGCGAACTACTGCACCGATGGGCACCAGCCCCTCACAGCCGGTAGTTCCCATCTCTGCTATTTGGCCGTCCTCGAACAGAGCGATGGTCGAAATCACGCTCGAGGTGGGAAAATAGATCTTTGAATATGGCTTATCCTTCTCAAAGAGGACAACACCTTTGGGGAGTTTGGCTTCCGTCAAGTCTGCTCGAATGACCGCCCAATCCTCATCATCAAGGTAGGATAGAAGCTTATTTCCTGACCTCTGCGCCATTACCTTAGAACGAACGGAAACGGATTATGTTACGGGCTCAATCCGACAATGATGCGACGTTTGCAGTGCGACCGCGTCCTCGATGGCGAACGGCGATTAGCCATTCTTGGGGGC
>JBAUNL010000655.1:0-2552 GCA_049579205.1 Rhodomicrobium sp.
CGAATGTGAGCGCCTCGCGAAAGTCCGGGAAACGGAAAGTCCGCTCGATTCGGTGTGCCTCATCCTTGAGCGCCCATTCCGGGGCTTCAGTGAGCAAGGTTTCGGCTTCTTGCTGCGTCAGAGGCGGCACGCCTCCGCGGCAGGGCGTACAGGTCTTCTCCAAAAGCGTTGTTGTCATGCTGCCTCCGGCAATACCTCCATTCCGCAAAGAGCGGCTTTCTGTACAAGGCTGAGCCTCTGGACATCGTTCCCGCGGGCGATGAGCCCCTTACCCATCACTTCATCTTGCATACATCTCAAGAAACCCGCAGCCCTTGCAGCGCATCCCATCGACCGAAATCAGTTTAAGGCCGTAGCGCAAGCGCGCCAGAAAGGATGCGGCAACTGGAACCGGCGCCCGCGCACTTCGACCCCCAAACCATCCGAGCCATGCCGGCATTGTGAATGAAGCGCAGTGTGAATGGCGCGCGTTCTTTCCACCACAGCCGAATCCGTGGACCTGAATGAGGCTCCTCAAACGCGGAGAGAATGCAAGCCACCGCCTGTACTCAATTGCGGTGCACGCACCTGATTGAGGGCGCGGGACACTGGGTGGGGGAGGAGCAGCCGGAGTACTCGGCGGTCTATCGATCAGCAATCTTTCACAATCATGGCCGCGGCGAGCAGGCTATGACAAGCAAGGAATTAGCATGCGCAATCATGCGGCGGAAAACACACAGCGAACGGCTTAAAGTGCAGCAGAACACACGCTATAGTTGAATTTTCCTGTGGATTTCCACAATCTATGCCTGTGTAGCACCGAAGCTCCGGAATTTGGAGGAATAATGCCTGGCGGATTTCGACACGAATTAATCGCCTGCAAGTCGTTGCGGGAGCGCCTCGCAGGACATCGTTCCGATTTACAGATCCTACGTCGTCAGCAGCGAATGAAGAAATTCATTCGTGAGTTCGCCATGGTTGAGGCTATGCGTCACTGGCGGCTGGAACATGAGAAAGGTAAGGGCAGCGCCAGGAGCTGGAACTGGTAGAGCCCTGGGTGCTTTCCCCTACTACGTTCCGAGGACTGAATTCTGATGTGCGCGAGCTGCGGAGCGTCCTTGCAGCTTGCAATCCGGCTATCGTCCGCCCGGCTCCAACTTGCACGGTGAACATCTTTGAAGAGCTTCATTACTGAGGACTACCAAGACTTAACTGATAGCCTTCCCGCGATCCTCGAACAAACGCCATTGTGCGGCTGCGGCAGGCGCGAGGGCTTTGACGAGACCCAATGGGAATACGTCCCCGAGACAAAGATCCTGGTCACATTTGGCCGCTGGAAGGGCAAGGCGGCAGCCTGGCGCTTTGAGGACCCGCAGGTTCTCATCGCGGGCAATTCGCCCGTGTGTGCTGCCATAGGAGTCGTGGCATCGTTTGAGAAGCGTGGGCTACTCAAGGGAGGTGGGAACGGGGGTGACGAAAACACGGACGCCAATGGTGTAGAAGCGCGAGTTGATCGGTAGGTTGCGTCTACTGTTCGAGACTGTGAACGGGAGGTTTGACCAGATATGACCGATGTAAGCCTAGCTGCCGCTGGTACCGGTTCAACTGCGTCCAAACAGACGCCCAAGCCACTTTTGTCCCTTTGGCCTCGTCACTGATTTTCCAAGCACTGCGGCGCCGGCGACGGCGAGCTTCCGAAAATCGTCATCGGCAGAAAGTCGACCAGCCTCAACCTCGCGACGTGTCACGTGTTCGAAAAGAGTAGGATCGATTGAGTCACCGATCGAAGCTTGGACACTTAGCATGTGCAGGTAGTCCGTCTTTCGAAGATCTTTGAAATTCTCCAGCTGGCTTGGATGAATCAATCCCCTCTTCTCGGCATCGTCCATGAGGGCATGAAAAGCAAGGCACAAAGAGAACTGTTCCTCCTCCGTTTTCGCAATTTTATTCAGCTCAATGATTTCATTGCGAAATGCCAGGATGCTCTCCCAAGTATGCTCATGGCGCACCAAGATCCTGACCACGAGTTCTGAAATTCGCGGGGACATGCGATCTAGTAAGGCTTGGGTGTCTTCATCAAGTTCGAGCGGCATGCCATGTGCTCCGCGCGGCATCTGATCCGATAATGCACTGCGGCGCTTTGCTTTCAAATACTTTGCTTTGGCCATTGCGGTGAAGCGGACGTGCCCCGCACATTGGGGGTTGGTTGCCGGCACCGGACCAGCGTGCGGCTTGAGAGACTTGAGGGGTCTGTTGCATAAGGCCCCATGATCACGCATCTCCGATATCGGCGGCGATTTACGCCATAAATGCGGTGCCGGCCGCTGCCGGATACAACTTCCGGCGCATCCTGAGCTGGCTCAGGCTTTTGTTGCGCATAATCCTGCAAGCCCTTGCAGCGCTCCTGCATCCAGCGCCCGCGTGAAAAAGAAGAAGTTCACGGTCGACTAGAGCGGTTCCCGAATTAATTGAATCGGAAGGGATTCACAAAGAGGCCGAAGCAGTTGAGTCTGCCCTTGTTCAAGACGGGGGCAGCGATGGCTTATTCGAAGGATCTGCGGGTTCGATTGATT
>JBAUNL010000656.1:0-1757 GCA_049579205.1 Rhodomicrobium sp.
CCCACAATGCCGGTGCCTTTGCCGCTTGTCGCCATCGAGCGGGCATCGGGATCGGTCATCGAGACTTGCTTGTCAGGCGCCGCCTCGACCTGCTTTTCCATCGCCTGAAGCGATTGCACGTGCTGCCTTAGACGCTTGATCTTTTCCTTGAGGCGGGCTGTCTTGGCTTCGGCAATCTCGCCCTCTTCGCGATCGGCGCGGTCCAAAGCCTCTAGATAGCGCGCAATGCTCGCCTGCACCTGCTCGATGCGCTTTGCAACCTTGGCGACGGTAAAGTTCTTGTCGCGGTTATTCACTGCCTTGAACTTGCTCCCGTCAAGGGCAACGATAGAGCAAGTGAAGAGTTTAAGCTGCCGGCACAGCACCACGAACTGGGCGCAAACCGCTCCGATCGCCTGTCCATTGTCGCGGCGGAAATCGGCGATGGTCTTGAAATCTGGCATCAGCCGGCCCGACAGCCACATCAGCTCGATGTTGCGGTGCGTCTCCCGTTCCAGCCGGCGGCTGGACTGAATGCGGTTCAAATAGCCGTAAAGATAAATCTTCAACAGCGTTGCGGGGTGATAGGCCGGACGCCCGGTCTCAGCCGGAATAGAGCCTTCGAAGCCGAGCGCCTTCAGATCGAGCTCGCTAATAAACGCATCAACGGCACGAACGGGGTTGTCCTCAGAAACGTAATCTTCGAGACAATCCGGCAGCAAAAGCAGCTGTGAGCGATCCTCGCCCTCGATAAAACGTCCCATCCCGGCCCCCCGCAAATCACCTTGCGAAAGCCTACAAGATTCACGCGTTTTCACACAGCCTCGACCAGGAGCAGCCCTTCTTCATTTATTACGTGCCGGGTGCCGTACATGCCCTTCACCAGCCGACGCCGGAGTGGATCAAGAAAATCAGCGACATGCATCTCTTCGATAAGGGCTGGAACGAGATCCGCGAGACTATCTTCGCCAGCCAGAAAAAATTAGGAGTCATTCCAGCGGACGCCAAGCTCACGCCTTGGCCTGATGACCTTCTGAAGCGCTGGGATCAGGTCACGCCGGACGAAAAGAAGCTGTTCCTCCGTTGGTCACAGCCCACGGATTACGATTGCCTGGGGCCCTCTTCGCTGCTATCCAAGCGGACTATTGGCCGCCAAGTGCTGCTAATCTTCGCGTTCCATTGTCTCCTTTGAAGAATGGCGCTTTGCTGCGTGATGGGCGAGACGTTCATACCCTTGCGCAATCGCCTCCAATTCGCGCTTTACTGTGGGGTTTTTCATTCTGGCCGCCTCGATACGCACCTCCTCTGCGCATTTCAGCCAGTACTCTGGTGGATGATCCAGCGGTGTGCTCCCCATTATGTCCTCACCCTCAATGTCCCCACTAGCGTCAAAACAAATGCATACGATAGGTGGTTCCGCTACGCTTCAGCAGTATCTACAGCGCTTTCCTGAAACTAATGCCAAATCGATTTGTTGTATGTGTAAGAAGGATCGAGGAGGATATGGCTAAAACGACAGACAATCCCGCCTATTGGTTGAAACGAGCAAATGACGTTCGTGATATTGCGAAGCATATATCAGATCAAGAGATGAAAGATATTCTGGAAGAGATTGCAAGAGGTTACGAGCGTATCGCCGATCATGTAGGGCAGGCCTTAAACAGCCCGGACGATAACTCTGAATAGCTTGCGATCCTGATGCGGGCTTGCAGTGGTGCGCTGAGGCCGTAAGCGAAGCGGCGTGAACTTCCCTCGTTCCGCCGATGGAATGATGGAGC
>JBAUNL010000657.1:0-8129 GCA_049579205.1 Rhodomicrobium sp.
GGCTTGTCCCCCAGATCGGCAATGAACTGCTTCTGTTCTTGAGGGCGCAACCCCGGCCCGTCGTAATCGTGATAGCCGATTTTTCCGCTATAGGTGACTGCGAACTGATTGACAGGTAAGAGCCCAGCCTTCTGTGCAGAGACAGCCGTGCCGCAAATCGTGTGTAGATGCATCACCGATTCGGTTTCGGGCAGAGCCTCGTAGACGACCCGATGCACAATCCAGCCTGCCGGGTTAACTGGCTTTCCGCCGCCGCCCACATCCTGACCGTCCCAATCGACCTCGATCAAATTGGATGCCGTCACCTCTTCGAACAGCATTCCGAACGGAATGAAAAGGAAGTGGCCAGGGCGTCCAGGAATCCGCGCGGAAAGGTGCGTATAGATCAAGTCATCCATATTCCGGCGCCCGAAGAAGCGATAGCAAGCCGCGAGCTGACGTCTGGCTTCAAGTTCTCCGGCATCGGGGCAGACAAATTCGTGAGTATTAGGCGCGGCAGCAGTCATGGCGAGCATCCAACTCAGTTGAATTTCATTTCGGGGACTTCGATCATCTTAAGACCTGGGTCGAGAAACTGATTAGTATAGATTGTTTCGACTTGGTAGGGCGTCTCCAGTCCAAAATATTTGGATACCAGTGCGTAATCATCCTTCATTCGAGAGGGAGCCAGGTAACCAAGCCCCTTTGTCCTGGACACCTCGTCGCTCATCAGCTGCATCGTCAGCTTCCAGTTCACCATCTCACTAACGGATTTCAGACCGCTAACAGAATCCACGAGAGCCTTGATGCACGGATCCGGAGATTTTACGCATTCATAATAGGCCTTTTGGGTGACCTTCACGAAACGCGCGACCGCATCCTTGTTCGATTGGAGGAAATCCGAATTGACGAAAATCGTGAGCCCGTAGGGGTTGATCCCGGCCTTCGCCCAGGAAAGATATCCCATGTCGCTTCCCAACTCGCGCGACATGATATGGTGCAGATTGTAGAAATTGGTGGTGATATCTATTGCGTGCGCCTTAAGTGCAGGCAATTTTCCATTGGGGTCAACATTCACCCATGTCACCGAATTCGGATCGACACCGAATTTTGCGGCAAGAGCCGGCCAAAGGGCGCGTTGGGCGTCCCCTGCTGGAACGCCGATTTTTTTGCCCGCAAAATCCTTGACCCCCGCGATCCCGGAGCTCTTCAGCCAGTACATCCCAAGGGCCGTATTTGCATAGATGTTCATGACGCCAACAATCTTCGCGCCTTTCCCTTTTGCCGTCAGCGCCACTCCCATATCGGCAAGGCCCGCCTGCGAGACGCCCGCCGAGACTTTTTGCAACGCGCCCACGGATCCTTTGCCAGCTTCGAGATCGACGTCGAGATTTGCGTCTTTGTACCATCCACGTTCCTTCGCGAAATACATTGCGGCATGATCACCGGCTGGTACCCAGTTCAAAGAAACTGAAATCTTATCAGCGGCAAATGCCGGATTAAGGCAAACAGCCCCTGCGAATGCCGCGGCCCACCGCAGCATGTGCCTCTTTTTTAACATTCGCTCTAAACCTCACGAAGGATTGGTCTGTGATCGCCGGAATTCGCGCTGCCGGTTCCAGCTTTTGTGCCTGCTAACATGGAGCAGACATCAAAGTCGTCTACCTCAGTTGGAGTTGTCAAGATCGACGAAGTGTGCGACGTTCCATTTCTTCCTTCGCTGTTTCTGGCATGAAGGAAATCCAACCAAGCAATTGAAGATATTATGGTATCTGGTCGGATGGAGGTGCGGGCGTGCTGGTGAGAGGGAAGACCCTTGCGGTGGATGTCTCTGGGGCTGGTGATCCGGTTATATTTCTGCATGGACTTGGGAGCACAAGCAGCGTTTGGGAGCCGCAAACACGCGAGCTAGGCGCTCGCTTTCGGGTTGTACGCTTCGACCTTGAAGGCGCAGGCCGCTCGAAAATGACAGGCCCGCTGTCGATTGAGAGTTGGGTCGAGGATCTTGGAGCAGTGTTGCAGGCTCTGTCGCTTACCAAAGCACACTTTGTCGGACACTCCCTGGGCACGTTGATCTTGCAGCATTTTGCCGTAGCCAATCCCACCAAGGTTCTGAGCCTAACGCTGATCGGCGTAAATCGAGCTCCGAACGAGGCAAGACGGCAAGCGGTTCGCGAGCGCGCGGCGAAGGTGCGCGCGGAAGGCATCGAGTCTATAGCTGCGATGGTCGTGAAAGGGGGACTGTCCCCCTATACATACGAAAACAAGCTCGAAGTGGTGGGCTTTGTACGCGAACTGCTCGTGGGACAAAGCCGCGACGATTACGCCGCCTCTCTCGAAGCAATGGCGGCATCGAATGCCGCCGATATCTCGAAGATCTCCGCACCGGTGCTGGTCCTTTCTGGAAGTGATGACACCGTAAGTCCGCCCGCGAATGGCGAGGCTTTTGCCAAGGAGATAGCGAACGGCCGCTTCCAATCCCTGGAACAGTGCGGGCACTGGCACCCGATAGAGCAGCCCGCCGCGGTGAATGAGGCTCTTAAGGGATTTCTTGGCTAAATTTACGCAGCACTGAGAGGCAACTTACATGGCGAAGCTCCGGCACATTGCCCTATCCGTCCCAGACCCCGAAAAGACAGCAAAATTCTATGAGAAGACTTTCGGACTAAAAAGGGTCGGCGCGACCGAGTCGGTCCTTGCCAGCGGGGTCTATCTCTCGGACGGCTACATCAATCTTGCTCTTCTGAAGTATCACTCCGACGAAATGGCCGGCGTCAAGGAGGGCAAGGATTATGTCGGCGTGCATCATTTCGGATTTCAGGTTGATAACGCGGAAACCGCCAAAGAAAGCGTCGCACAAAACGGCGGCAGCTTCTTCATGGATCTGCCTGCACTGAAGGATACTCTTTACTACGAAGAAAAATATAAAGATCCGGACGGCATCATTTTCGACATCTCTCAACATGGTTGGGTGACAGAAGCGCAGTGAGCGGTCCTGGGGCCAGAAGTTTAGCGTCTAATCGGAGCGCCGGACGGTGACCGGCACGACTCTTGTCGGCGATGAAAAATCCGTAACCGCGCAGCGGTCGCAACAGCCGGCAGGCCAGCAGACCATCGGCCGGCCCTGGCGGCGGTACGGGCTGACAATCTTCAGCCACTTGCTTCTTCTGGCTGCCTGGCAAGCTTCCGCCCAGTACGCAGGGTTGCCCAAGTTCGTCTTGCCCACTCCCGCAGCAACCGTCGCCACGCTGGACGGCGACAACTATCGTTGGATTGCTAATAGCTGGGCGACTGCAACCGAAGTCTTCGGCGGCTTCTGCTTGGGAGCGCTCGCCGCGATCGCCCTGGCTGTAATCTTTTGCTGGTTCAAGCTACTCGAGAGCCTGCTGATGCCGGTTCTCATCAGTTTTAATATGATCCCAAAAGTCGCATTGGGGCCGCTGATCATCGTCTGGTTCAAATATGGCATCGGCCCGAATATGTTGATTGCATTCTCGATCTGCTTCTTTCCCATTCTGCTAACGACAGCGCGGGGTTTGCACGAGGTGGATCCTGAGCTCCTGGATTTAATTCACAGCCTCAAAGGGTCACGTTGGCAGCTCTTCAAAAAAATCCAGTTGCCAAGCGCCCTGCCTTACGTTTTCTCCGGCATGAAGGTTGGCGCGATACTGGCGGTGGCGGGCGCCATAGTCGGTGAGTTTCTCGGTTCCGATCAGGGCTTAGGCTATCTGATGATGCAAGTGCAAGTGACGCTGGACACTCCTGCAATGTTTATGGCGTTGATACTCATCACGGCGATCGGCATTAGCTTATACGGACTTATCCTTCTTATGGAACGTGCCATTGTACCCCGCGACTCCCGGCTTACTTGAACAGCCTAAATTTGTGGCGCCTGCGGCCCATTCCATGCCGTTTGTTCGGCTGGTGAATGCGGGAAAGGCCTATCGCAAGGATGGCGCTGAATTTATCGCGGTGTCGGACGTGAGTTTCGAAATCGCCGCCGGCGATTTTGTCTCCCTTGTCGGGCCGTCCGGTTGTGGCAAAACAACGGTGCTCAAGATGCTTGCCGGACTCCTGCAGCCGAGCCAAGGCGAGGTTGCGATTGGAAACTCTCAGAATCCGTTTCGTCCTGGCCGCGACGTAGGAATGGTGTTCCAGCAGGCGCTGTTACTGAAATGGAGAACAATTCTCGATAACGTCTTGCTTCCGGCCGAGATTCTCGGTTTGCGCAGGGCTGAAAGCAAGGCGCGCGCCAACGAACTGCTGGCCATGGTTGGCTTGCATGGCTTTGAAGCGCGCTTTCCTTATGAGCTTTCTGGCGGCATGCAGCAGCGCGCGTCAATAGCCCGCGCCCTTATTCATGATCCTAAGCTTTTGCTGATGGACGAGCCCTTTGGTGCTCTGGATGCGCTCACACGCGATAAGATGAACCTCGAACTGCTCAATATCTGGCGGCAGTTCAAGAAAACCATCGTCTTCGTGACTCATGATATCGCCGAGGCGGTCTTTCTCGGAACGCGAGTTGTGGTGCTAACGTCCCGTCCGGCGCGCATGCTTGAGAACATTCCGATCTTGCTGCCGGCCAATCGAACGCTTGACATGAAGACGCACGAGGATTTCGGCGCTTATACCCGGAAGATTTATAAGTTGCTTGGCGTCGAGTAGAGCTGCGATCCCGGGGCAGTAGCTAGCCAAATTCAGCCCCAGTCACCGCAAAGATCTGCTCTGGACTGTCCAACGGTTCCGTCCTGGAGAGGAGCATTCGGGTGAAGCTTCGTTGCGGCGAAAACCCTCGCTGACGTAGCCACTGGTGCAGAATGCGGTGGCGTGTGGGTACATCGATGATGACTGGTCCTTGAATTGTATTCAGTGCGGCCTCAATCAGGGCAATGGCGGTGGTTTCATCATCTGCAACCGTCGGCCCGATATGCGAAGCGTTCCGGCCCTCGCGCGCCACAACGAACCCCCTGATATGACCGCCATTGGATGTGAAGAAAGCGGACTGGGGTTTACGCTCCAGCCATCTCCTCAGAAGCGCGGACCGGTCCTCGCCGAAGTGTTGCCTATCATAGCCGGCAACGGCATCGATAGTGTCCGCGGTCAATGGTGTTAGGTTCGCTGATGAGAGTCCGTCACGTGTAGATGCAACCCCGGCCGCGTGCATGCGCGTGATCCCGTAAACGTCACGGAATCCAATTTGGCGGTAAACTTCGCGGCCAGCCTGTGTGGCATCCAATCCGGCGATTGAGCCGCGCTCGGCCAGCCAGCCAACACACCTCTGCATCAAAAGGGAAGCGAGGCCTTGCCTTCGTTCCGAGGCTCTGACAAGGACCATGCAAATCCAGCCAAAGCGCTCACCATAGGGCATGACGCCTGCTGTGGCGATGAGGTGTGCATCCCGCTTAATCCCGAACACAACGCCTTCTTCTAAAATGAACTTCCAGTCGGCAGCGTTTTGGTTCCACCCCGATTCTTCATTCGAAAGCTGAAGGCATTGGTCCAGGTCGGCAGGGCTGATCGGGTGTATTTCGGGTGCCATTGGTCAAAGCGTAATTGTCGTTCTGTTCAATACTTGGAGCATCTCGACTTTTCACTCGAGCCAGCGTTCGAGATTGGATGAGACGAAGTCATCGTCAGTCAATTCCGGAAAACTTCGGGCCATCTCAGTAATCGCCTCTGCTTGACCAGGACTTAGTCCTTCGCTTGGGTCAAGGCACCACGTTCCCGCAAGCAGCCCTTGGCGGCGGAGCACTTCATGGCATCCGGCTATAACGCCGTGAAAATTGTTTGCAACGTCGAATATCGCAGCATTGCACGCTGTCACCTTGGAATCTTCTGCCAGGAGATCCGCGGGAACAACATCTTGTGCAGCGGCAGTGTGGCAGCGGTCAAATAGCGCGACAGCGGATTTTGTCCATACGCTCCAGTGACCGAGAAGACCACCCCGAATCCTCAAGACGACCTTTTCGCCGTCTCGATCTACGATGAACGGGGTCACAAGATCGAGGACGATATGATCGTCGTTCCCCGTATAGAGGGCGATTCGATCTTCCGCCCTTGCCAGCGCAACACCTCCGATTACGCCGATCGTCGCGTAACGGTTGAAGGGTGCGATCTTGATAGCGATGACGTTCTCGATTTCCGCGAAGCGGCGCCAGAAGCCGGGGTTTAGCGGCACTCCTCCAACGGCGGGTTGCAGATAAAAGCCGAAGAGAGGGATCCGTGCTGCAACGGCGCGGCAGTGTTCGATAATCTCGTCCTCTGATGCGCCCCGCCAAGCTCCAAGGCTGAGAAGGCCGGCGTGATAGCCGAGATCAACGGCTGTATCGGCTTCCCGCTTCGCCTGCTCCGTCCGCCCAACCAGGCCTGCAATCATAGCCAGTGGCGGCGAATTTTTGGGTCTTTGCCCTCCCCAATTGCGCGCCGTCTCGCTGGCAAGCCGCAACACTTCCGCATAAAGACCGGCCTCTCGGATTGCGAACTGCGTTGTGTGGACGCCAACCGCAAGGCCTCCAGCGCCGGCATCGATGTAGTAGCGGGTCAAAGCGTGCTGGCGCCGGCGATCAAGTGCCCTGTCCGCTGTCAGCGCCAACGGGTGCGCGGGGATTACCGTGCCGTTCGAAATTGAGGCGCGAAGGGAAGCTGGAAGATCGGAAATAGAGAGTGGCATCGGCAGGTCCAGGTGGGGTGACAGCTCCCGGGACAGACCCGAGGCTGGGTGGGGAAGCCATCGCATAGCGCAGTCTTTGCGTGACTTCAAACGCATGAGATGCAATCTACGCTTGGCATCGCCGTTTTATCGCGCGAGCACCGGCTGCGACTAATCCTGATTTGAGGAGCATACATGCCAGGAACGCTTCCTGTCTCTTTCTCCACATTGGAAGAACTTGATGCCTTCATGTCCAATCCGTCGCAGGCGCTGATCGACGACCTTGATCAGGTTCCTGGCGACATCATGGTCATAGGTGCGGGCGGCAAAATGGGCCCGACACTAGCCCGAATGGCGAAGCGGGCATGCCCCAGCCGGCGCGTGATCGCAGTCGCCCGTTTCACCGAGCCCGGCCTGAAGGCCTTTTTGAACGCGAATGATATCGAGACTATCGCGGCGGATCTCTTGGACCCAATGGCGATCAAGGCGTTGCCAACCATACCAAATGTCATCTTCATGGCCGGGCGCAAGTTCGGGTCATCGGGAAATGAGCCGCTCACC
This sequence comes from Rhodomicrobium sp., assembly GCA_049579205.1. Taxonomy (GTDB): domain Bacteria; phylum Pseudomonadota; class Alphaproteobacteria; order Rhizobiales; family Rhodomicrobiaceae; genus Rhodomicrobium. The sequence continues at coordinate 7,190 of JBAUNL010000657.1, forward strand.
TGGGCAATGAACAGCTTCGTGCCCGGGCTGATTGCGGATCATTTCAGGCGGAGCCGCATCGTGGTCTTCTCAACCATCTGCGTCTATCCATTCGCTCCCGTTATGCATGGAGGATCACGGGAGGAGGACGCGGTGGCGCCGCCCGGGGAGTATGCGATGTCCTGTGTGGGGCGGGAGCGCATGTTCCAATATTTCTCCCAGCAGCATAACACTCCCGGCATTCTGATCCGTCTCAGCTATTCGATCGACATGCAGTATGGCGTCCTGCACGATCTAGGGAACAAGATCTTGCGTGATGAAGTGATCGATCTTGCAATGGGCCACGTCAACGTAATCTGGCAGGGGGATGCCTGCAGCCAAGCATTGAGGGCGCTGCGGCACTGCAACGTGCCAAGTTTCCCGTTGAACGTTAGCGGTCCGGAAACAGTTAGCATACGGTCTCTTGCGCTGGCGTTTGCCGAAAAACTTGGGCGTACCCCAAAATTTACGGGAGAGGAAAGCCCGGCAGCTTGGCTTGCGAACACGTCGCGCGCCGCCCGGCTCTTCGGTTACCCGGCGATCTCGCTCAATCAGATGGTCGACTGGACGGCAGATTGGCTTTCGCGGGGCATGGCCAGTCTTGGCAAAGAGACCCACTTCGAGGTTCGTTCGGGGATTTATTGAAGAAGAGCCTGGCTTTGGCTCTGGCAACAACGGCCCTTTATAAGATTTTCTGAGCGGTTTCTTGAGAAGGATGGTCCGGTTATGGCTCCTGGCCGCTGGCACAGGAGTAATTGTGCTGATGGGGCGAGGCCCGCCTTTGCGCGCAAAAGCATGGCTGAAAGCTTCGTTCAACAGAGTGATGAGCAACCAATTCTCGCACAAGGGCGGAAGCCATGGCCGTTGAGCCAAGCAATGTTTCGACCGACGACCAACTCTAGATTCCTATATAGCCGTGGCC
>JBAUNL010000658.1:0-2669 GCA_049579205.1 Rhodomicrobium sp.
ACGGCTTTCGTCATCGTTCAGAATAACGGGACGGGCTACAATCTCCTTTTGAGAAGGCGGCCGGATAAGGGACTGCTGGGGGGCATGATGGAAGTCCCAAGCACGGAATGGGCTGCCGGCGAAAACGCGGACCGGGGCATCCTTAGCAAGGATGCCCGCTGGAAATTCGCCGGAATGGTAAGGCACACATTCACCCATTTTCATCTTGAGTTGGATGTCGTGGCCGCGAAATATAACCGGCACGTGAAAACGTCCGAGGCGTTAGGTGGCGAATGGACCCCGCTCGAAAAGCTTGCAGCGTTAGCGCTACCGGCCGTTATGCAAAAGGCAATCAAGACCGGCCTGCACGCTTTGTCTGTCGAAACTACTCACTCTTCGGAAGGTAACGCTGCCAGCAACGCATCCAATGTCAGCACTGTCGAGCGGTCCGAGCGGCCATCCACCAAGGCCGGCCGGAAATGACGCTGAAAAGCAGCGACGGCAGATTGAGTATCGGTATCGTATTCTCCGGCGACGCCAACCTCGTAGCCATAAGCCCTGAGTTTGTCGTGCAGGCTTGAGACAGCCTCACCGATGTCTCCCAATGTCAGCGTCTCCCCGGCCGTAATAGGCGCGGGCTGAACCCAGTGGCCAATGCCGGCGCGCGCGAGCCTCGCCCAATCGAACTTCTCGCCCGGATCGATCTTACGCCGCGACGCAACATCGGAGTGAGCAAGCACGCAATCGGCGTTGATGCGGCGGCGTCCTATAATATCGAGGCAAAGTGCTTCCACCGCGCGCATTTGATCCTCGGGAAAGTCAGGATAGCCTGCGCCATGACCCGGATTTTGGATCTCGATTCCGATGGAACAGGAATTGATGTCAGTGACGCCGCGCCAATAGGATACGCCGGCGTGCCAGGCTCTATCAGTTTCAGGGACCATCTGGACGATAGCGCCGGCCTCATCGATTACATAGTGGCATGAGACCCGCGATTCCGGTGCCGCCAGCCATCGAATTGCCGCTTCCGCCGACGGCATGCCGGTGTAGTGCAAAATAAGAATGCCGGGCGCGATGTTGTCCTTGCGGGCTTCCCAGTTGGGGCTCGGTACAACGCGCGTTACCAGCGGCGAGTCGGGCGCGAATGATCGAGGCATCTTCACCGGCATGCCTTAGATGGACGCCCTGCGCGAGGCCTTGACTTCTTCGTAGGCGGCGTTGATCGCCGCGAGCTTCTTTGTTGCGATGTCGACGAACTCGGGCGGTACGCCCCGTGCAATGAGTTTGTCGGGATGATTTTCCGAAACGAGCTTATGGTATTGCACCTTGAGCTCCCGATCCGTGGCCTTTGGCGTGGTATGAAGGATGTTATAGGGATCGTACATTTCGCATTTGAAATGACGGCCCTTTATGCGCATGAATTCCTGATCGGTGAACCCGAATTCCTTAGCAACCGCGGCCAGGAATCGCTCCTCATTCGGATGCAGCCTTCCGTCTGCGACTGCGATATGAAAAAGGCCGTCCATGACATCGGTGAGAAGCTCGCGGTTTTTGTGAAAAAGACGATCGAGCTGCCGGGCATACATCTCAAAGCCGGCAACATCCTGCTTCGCAAGATTGAAAAGTCTGCCAACATTGTGCTCTTCCCCTGGCGGGATCTTGAAAACCTCCTTGAAGGCCTCGACCTCGTCGCGGGTTACAACGCCATCGGCTTTCGCCATTTTAGCGCCGAGCGCGATCACCCCGACCGTGAAGGCGACCTGCTTATCGTGCTCCGAACCACCATGATCGATCGTAAGATGGCCTGCCACACCTCCAAGCAAAGCCCCGATGGGTCCCCCAATCGCAAGGCCCGCGGCCGCGCCTGTTAGTTTGCCCCAAATGGACATAGAATCGGACCTCGAATTGATTGCCGGTCAAGTTCCGGCCCAATTTACAGGAATTGGCTCTAGCTGTTAAAGAGGCAAATGATCGCAAATATCTGTTAGCTTGGCCGTTTTAGGTATCTGTTAGCTTGGCTGTTTTCGGCTTAAAGCGCTTTCTTCGCTTCTTGAAGGGGAGTGAGCTCAAGCATATCCTCTTCCTTATTTCCGGCCCTCGCCGTAAGCGGGTGGCGCGGCTCGGGAGAGGAGCTCTTTGCCGTTGGGCGCGGCGGTGTGAAGGGCCACTTTGGGGAAGGCTCTTCGCGAAAAACCCTACTGACATCAAAACTTTGTCTTTCTTCGATGGCTGCCTCTAGCGCGCCCTCGGACTTGATCCCAGTTTCAACCACGAGGTCGATCGGACCACCGATCAATATGAGGTGCTCCACCCCATCGCGGCGCACAAGCAGAAGCTTCCTTCCGCCTTCAAGAGAAGCTCGCTCGACCAAGCCGACTCGCTGAGGCCGCGGTGTCGTTTGCGCCTGCATGAACAGATACAGCGCAGCAGCAGCGGCAATGAAACCAGCGACGATTGCTGCAGTAGTCAAGAGCGAGCCTATAGCCATGGCATGCCTCCCCGTGACGGTGACCGTTTGCTGACCGCATCATTGACGGCAGCATTGCCCGCCCCTTCTCCAAAAAATGCGAGCGGAACCTACTGTGCAACAGTTTTTTAACGTTTCCCGTGCCGTCATCCATAGAGGGGGCGGAAGATCTGCTCTTTTAACGAATCATTCCATAGTCGCGGCCGCGAACCAGGATTTACAT
>JBAUNL010000659.1:0-3732 GCA_049579205.1 Rhodomicrobium sp.
CACTCTCGGACCCGAAGCGAACGAGTCACACAAGAACCACTTCCACCTCGACATGAAAGAGCGGCGCCACCCTTTGTGCGATTTCACCCCTGAACAAGTGAAAGCTCGCAAGCAAGCCCCGCGAAACGCTGCCCCCTCGGCCAAAGCAGACGAAAAACCTCAGGCAGCGGTACAAGAAAAAAACCCGAAGCCTTGAGGGTCCCGCCTGGAGCGTGATCGCCTGAACCGAATTTGTCATGCCGGAAACCCGCTGCGGGTTATCCGGCATCTTGCTTGTTCGCTTATTCGGCAGAAGATCGCGGATAAGCGCTGTGCGCTTTCCGCGATGACAGTGCTCCTACGTGGGTCAATTGTTCTTTAGAACGCAGCTGGTGGCATACCAGGCTGAGTAGGCGCCGGCGGCGCTAAAAGCGCTCAAGGCAGCTTAGTGGACCCAGGCTGGGCTCTGTCAGCCTCGGAATTGCTTACGCCGCCCGGCCAAGCCAACTCCTCGCGGTGCACTAAGCTATAAGCGAGCATGGTGAGTACGACGGAGGCGGCGAAGAAGTAAATTCCCGGCAAAGCGACGGCATCGGTCAGGTCGGTGGACTTTGCATAGAATATCAGAAGGGCGAGCACCAGCACGTCAAGCATTGACCACTTTCCAAGCCACTCAATGCGCCTGAACCAGAGGTTACGCCGCGCAGGATTAAATGTCACGAGGGTGCCCGCCATAGCGATATAGATAAGCTTGAACACTGGAAAGAAGATGGAAAATAGAAAAATGATAACGGCAAGGAAGACCTCACCGGTGTGGTAAAGCGCTGAAATAATCGACGTTATTGAGTGCGTGTCAGTCCAGAAATAAAGCCGGGTCAGCTTTACCACAGGTAGCGTCAGCCCCAATACGAGGCACGCAGCCGCCGTCAGTGTCAAAAAGAATATCAGGAAGGCGCGCAGACCCGGCTGCATCATGGCCGGCTCGCCATCGCACCTAGGCGACGGCGTGAGTTTTGTTCGTCGGAACACCTTTTTCTGTCAAAAGGGTCTGAAGATCGCCGGTCTGAAACATTTCTGAGATGATGTCCGCACCACCCACGAACTCGCCCTTTACGTAGAGCTGCGGGATTGTTGGCCAGTTCGTGTACGCCTTGATGCCGTCGCGGACATTCTGGTCGGCAAGGACGTTGATATCTTTGTAGTCCACGCCGAGATAGCCGAGAATCTGCGCCACACGGCCGGAAAACCCGCACTGAGGAAAATTCTTCGTGCCCTTCATGAACACCACCACATCATTCGTGGTGACTTGGTCCTTGATCCAGTTCTGTACGTCTTGGTCGCTCATCGGTTTCCGTCCTCTTGAAGCTTGGCTAATACATGCATCTCCAAGCTAAAAAAACAAGCGCGCAGCTGGATGCCGGCCCGCTATGCGGGGACCTTGGTCTGCAAGGCCAGCGCATGAAGAACTCCGCCCATATTCCCCTGAAGCGCCTCATAAACCATCTGGTGCTGCTGAACACGCGTCTTTCCCTGGAAGGCAACGGAAATAACGGTGGCAGCATAGTGATCGCCATCGCCGGCTAGATCCTCGATGGTTACTTCCGCATCGGGCAAGCGAGCCTTGATTAGGCGCTCAATCTCCTGAGGATGCATCGGCATGGGATTATCTCGCTCTTCCTGATGAAGATTAAAGCCTCAATGCCCTTCAAGCAAGCTTCCGATCGGAAGTACCAACATCACAGCGTGCTCTTCATGAAGGCGGGCAGCCAGCCTTCATGAGCTTGGTGTAGGCGGGAGAGCGGCAGGCTCGGCTCCCCCGGTATCAATAAGGCGGTACCTTCCACCATGGCCGCAATGCGGGCGGGAAGCCCAACTTTTCGGCATTCCTCGAGAATGGCTTCTGAGGCCAATGCGCTTAAACCAACAAGGTAGCGGCCCTGGTCCTCGCCGAAGGCGCAAGCATGTGCAGGCAGATCGGCATTTGGGAGGTAGCGAAAGCCGCGCCGTCCTGCCAAAGCCATTTCAGCCAGTGCGACCAGCAGCCCGCCATCCGAAACGTCATGAACCGTCTTTGTGATGCCCTTTTCGACAAGCCCCCGAACGAAATCCCCCGCCATTCGCTCTTCGCTCAGGTTTACCGGTGGCGGCGCCCCCTCACAGGCGCCAGACGCCTGCTCTTGATACAGCGATTGACCCAGATGGCCCGTTTCGCCGCCGATCAAGATTACAACCTCGTCGCCCGGCTTCAAAGCCAGGGTTGCGACATGCTCGCAATCGTCTATGAGACCGACACCGCCGATCGCGGGCGTGGGCGGGATGGCGATGCCGTTTGTCTCATTGTAGAGCGAGACGTTGCCCGACACGACCGGGAAATCGAGTGCGTTACACGCCTCGGCCATCCCCTCTATGCATCCTGCGAACTCCGCCATGATTTCCGGCCGCTCCGGATTGCCGAAATTCATGCAGTCCGTCAGGGCTAGCGGTTTCGCGCCAGAAGCTGTCAAGTTGCGCAAAGCCTCGGCCACTGCCTGTTTCCCACCCTCATAGGGGTCTGCCGCGCAATAGCGAGGTGTCACGTCACAAGTCAGCGCCAGCGCCTTATTGGTACCGTGGACGCGGACAACGGCGGCATCCGAACCGGGCCTAACGATGGTATCGCTCATGACCATGTGATCATATTGCTCCCAAATCCATCGCTTTGAGGCGAGATGAGGCGAACCGATGAGCGAAAGCAGTGCGTCGTTTAGGCTGCCCGGAGCCCGAATGCTGGCGGCACTTACAATTGCCGGCTTCGGCCTTGGCGCAATCGGACGCTCATAAACCGGCGCCTCGTCCGACAGCATCGCGGTAGGCAAGTCTGCCTCCACCTTCCCCTTATGCCGGATGGTAAGCCGGCCTGTATCCGTGGTCCGGCCTATGATCGCAAAATCAAGCTCCCATTTGCGGAAAATGCGCTCGGCCAGAGGTTCCGAGCCAGGCCGCAAAACCATCAACATGCGCTCCTGACTTTCCGAGAGCATCATCTCGTAGGCGGTCATGCCCTCTTCGCGCTGGGGAACATGATCAAGGTCGATCTCAATTCCCGAGCCGCCCTTGGCCGCCATTTCGACAGACGAAGATGTAAGCCCGGCGGCTCCCATGTCCTGGATGCCAATGATCGCATCTTCGGCCATCAGCTCGAGGCAGGCTTCAAGCAAGAGCTTTTCCGTGAATGGATCGCCAACTTGGACCGTCGGGCGCTTTTCTTCGGTCGCATCGTCAAATTCGGCAGAGGCCATGGTGGCGCCATGAATTCCGTCTCGCCCAGTCTTCGAACCTACATAGACAACGGGATTGCCGGCGCCGGCTGCCGCCGAGTAGAAGATGCGGTCCTTTCCCACAAGCCCTACGCACATGGCATTGACGAGGATGTTGTTATTATAGCGCGCGTCGAAGCCGGTTTCACCGCCGACGGTCGGGATCCCCACGCAGTTGCCGTAATCGCCAATACCAGCCACAACCCCGGCCACAAGATGTTTCGTCTTAGGATGTTCCGGCGCACCGAAGCGAAGAGCGTTCAGCATCGCGACAGGCCGTGCGCCCATCGTGAAGACGTCACGCATGATACCGCCGACACCCGTAGCCGCACCCTCGTAAGGTTCGATGAAGGACGGGTGATTGTGGCTTTCCATCTTGAAAACCACAGCCTGACCGTCCCCGATATCGGCAATTCCGGCGTTCTCGCCTGGCCCTTGGATCACTTGCGGCCCTTTT
>JBAUNL010000660.1:0-16972 GCA_049579205.1 Rhodomicrobium sp.
CTTTCAGCAAAGACTGACTGTTCATTCAAAAGACCTGCCGAGCTTCCAGGAGAGGCCTGCCTTAACTGCGGGCCACTCGGCTGCAATGATGCTGTAGACGCATGTGTCGCGCAGTGTCCCGTTTGCGGCCAGTTGATGGCTTCGAAGTATCCCGTCCATCTTCGCGCCCAAACGCTCGATCGCGCGCCGGCTCTGCACGTTGAAGAAATGTGTGCGGAACTCGACCGCGATGCAATTCAGAGTTTCAAACGCGTGCCCAAGCAGAAGCAGCTTGCACTCACTGTTGAGCCCTGTCCTTTGCACGCTCTTGCAATACCAGGTCGACCCGATCTCTACCCGCCGGTTTGCGGCATCGACATTCATATATGTCGTCATGCCAGCGGCCTTACCCTCGGAGCTGATCACAGCGAATGGCAACATCTCTCCCCGGTCTTGCAATCGCAGACGGCGATTGATTTCCTCGGCCATTTTTTCAGGTGCAGGAATGGACGTGTACCACAACCGCCAAAGCTCGCCATCCTTTACGGCTTCAGCGAGATCGGCGCGATGGCTTTCCTCCAATGGGACAAGTGTAACTCGCGTACCGCTTAGTGTAACAGGCTGCAGCCAGCTCATTTCCAATCCTTTCCCCGGGTGCGGTCAAACCGCCCCCACTAATTGGAATTCAGCACTTCAGGAACGGATTTTGAAGCGCTTTCAAGCGATGCTGCTGAATTTACCTTGTTCGGACCGGGTACCGGCTGGTCGTTAAGATGGCAAGCAGCCTGGTGTCCGCTTTCAAGCACCCGCAATTCAGGTTCTTCCTTGCGGCAGCGATCGAAAACGTAAGGGCAGCGCGTGTGAAAGCGGCACCCAGAGGGTGGATTGATTGGGCTTGGCAAATCGCCGCGCAGGATGATTCGATCGCGGCGAACTCCCGGCTCGGGAATGGGGACCGCGGATAGAAGCGCCTGCGTATAAGGATGCCTGGGCGCGGCGAAGATTTGCCTGCGTAAGCCAATTTCCACGATCTTGCCGAGATACATGACCGCGATGCGGTGGCTGATGTTTTCGACCACCGCAAGGTCATGGCTGATAAAGAGAAGGGCAAGGCCAAGTTCGTTCTGCAGGTCTTTCAGCAGGTTCACGATTTGCGCTTTGACGGAGACATCGAGCGCGGAAACCGCTTCGTCGCAGACGATCAGGTCTGGACTCGGAGCGAGGGCCCTTGCTATGCCAACGCGTTGCCGCTGGCCGCCAGAAAACTCATGGGGAAGGCGGCGGGCCGCGTCGCGCGGAAGCTTCACGCGATCCAGGACTTCGCCAACTTTGCTGTCCAACTTGGAGCGTGACGAGGCAAGGCCGAAATTACGAAGCGGCTCTGCGATGGCTTCGCGCACGGACAGCCTCGGATTGAGGCTCGAGAAGGGGTCTTGAAACACTACCTGAAGACGCCGTCTCAGCGGACGCAAGCTGCCATCCGATAAGTCGTCAATGCGCCTGCCATCGAGTACAATCTGACCAGCCGTGATGTCGAAAAGGCGCAAGACGGCCTTCCCAACTGTCGACTTTCCGCAGCCCGACTCGCCGACCAGTGCAAGGGTCTCGCCGCGCGCGATATCGAAACTGATGCCGTCAACGGCGTAGACCGTATTCGCCTTTCCGAGCATCCGCCCGTTCAAGGCGTAATACTTCTTCAGATCCGAAACTTGGAGCAGTGGACGGCTCATGCGGCGAGTTCCTGTCTCTCCGAATGATGACACGCAGCGAGATGATTACGAGCCTTCGGCTCGAGCGCCGGGGCAACCGATCTGCAAATTGCGGTGGCGATTTGACACCGCTCCGCAAAGACGCAGCCCGTAATCCTTTCTCTGAGATCAGGAACGAGGCCCGGAATTTCGGCAAGCCTGACATCGCCACTTGTAAGCGACGAGCCGAGCTTCGGCACCGCACCAAGCAGGCCGCGCGTGTAGGGATGCTTGGGATTGCGAAACAGCTCTTTGACCGGCGCTTCTTCCACCTTTTTTCCGGCGTACAGCACGATAACATGCTCGGCTACCTCGGCGACAACGCCAAGATCGTGGGTAATCAGCATAATGGCCGCGCCCACGCGCTGCTTCAAATCCTGCATCAGGGCAAGGATCTGCGCCTGGATCGTCACGTCCAGCGCAGTCGTCGGCTCGTCCGCGATTAGAAGCTGCGGCGAGCAGGCAAGGGCGATGGCGATCATGACCCTCTGCCGCATGCCGCCGGAAAGCTGATGCGGATAGTTCTTCATGTGCCTGCGCGGTTCGGATATTCCCGCGAGCTCCAGCATTTGGAGCGCACGCGCATTTGCGGCCTTGCGGCCGCCCCCCTGATGAAGGTGGACCGTCTCCGCAATCTGCTTCCCGACCGTCAGAACCGGGTTCAGGCTCGTCATCGGCTCCTGGAAGATCATAGCGATGTCGCCGCCCCTGATCTTGCGCATTTCCTTCTCCGGCAGAGAAAGAAGCTCCCGGCCTTTGAGGCGAACCGACCCGGCAATCTTCCCCGGCGGCTCTGGGATCAAACGAAGAATGGACATTGCGGTGACGGATTTGCCGCAGCCCGACTCGCCCACCACAGCAAGGGTTTGACCTGCCTCGATCGCAAAGGAAACGCCGTCGACGGCGCGATTCACTCCGTCCGGGGTACGGAAATGCGTTTGCAGATTTTCGATTTCCAGCAGCGCCACGCTCACAGCCTCTTTGCCAGACGCGGATCGAGTGCATCCCGGAGGCCGTCGCCCAGGAGGTTTACTGCGAGGACGGTGACGGAGAGGAAGACGGCTGGGAAGAAGATGATGAACGGCTTGATCTGCCAAAGCGTGCGCCCATCGGCCATGATGTTGCCCCATGATGGAATGATCGGCGGGGTCCCGGCTCCGATGAATGAGAGGATGGACTCCACGATGATCGCGCTTCCGCAGATATAGGTTGCCTGCACAGTCAAGGGTGCGAGTGTATTCGGCAGGATGTGGCGGAATATGATCCTGACCGGCGTGCAGCCGGAGGCCCGTGCTGCTTCGACATAGGGCTGACCGCGGATGGTGAGCACGACCCCCCGGACGAGCCGCGCAACGCGCGGGACCTCGGCAAGCGCAATCGCCATGATGACATTTTCCACGCTCGCCCGAGTAAGCGCCATCAAGGCAATGGCAAGAAGAATTGGCGGGATCGACATCATCCCGTCCATCACACGCATGATGATGCCATCGAGGCGGCGGATATAACCGGAAACAAGCCCGATCACGAGTCCGGCGATCGACGCGAGAAACGCAACCGAGAATCCGACGAGGAGAGAGACGCGAGCGCCGAAGATGACACGGGAATAGATGTCTCGGCCATAGGCATCGGTTCCGAACCAATACTCAGCCGAGGGAGGCTTGAGCCGCTTCAAGGGCGCAAGCGCCGTCGGATCGACCGTGCCCAGATAGGGCGCAAGAGCCGCGAGCGCGCCCATGAGAACCAAGAGACCGAGGCCCGTTGCTATTGCTGGGTGACGCACCACAAAACGCGCGATGCCGCGGCGCCTATGCACCGGCGGCAGGATATCCGGCAAGTCCGGAGCTGCCAAGGCTGATGCGAGGTCTGTGGCCGTTACGTCAGTCAATAGCTGATCCTTGGATCGACAAGAGTGTAGAGGAGGTCAATCGCAAGATTGACGAGCACATACACCATTGAAAACATAAGCACGAGGCCCTGGATTAGGGGATAGTCGCGGCGGACGATCGCGTCGATGGTCAGACGCCCGAGGCCCGGGATCGCAAAGACACTCTCCGTCACCACTGCGCCCCCGATCAAGAGCGCGACGCCGATACCAATGACCGTCACAATCGGGACCGCGGCATTCTTGAGGGCGTGCAGAAACAAGATTCCGCCCTCGCTCACGCCCTTTGCTCGCGCCGTCCTTACATAGTCCTGGCTCAGCACTTCCAGCATTGCAGCTCGCGTGGTTCTGGCGATCAGCGCGATGTAAACGAAGCCGAGCGCGATTGCCGGAAGAATTAGGTTCTCAAACCAAGGCCAGATACCTTGCGAGAGGGGCGTATAGCCCTGCGCGGGAAGCCAGTCGAGCTGAAGCGCGAATACGTAAGCCAAGAGGTACCCGGCTACGAAGACGGGTACCGAAAACCCTAGAACCGCGAAGGCCATGAACAGGCGATCCAGCCAACCGCCAGCCTTCCACGCCGCAAGCACGCCGATGGGGACGGCAACAGTTATCGCGAAAGCGAGCGTCACCAGCATAAGCGAAAGCGTCGGTTCGATCCTTTGCTTGATAAGCTCCGTCACGGGGAGCCCCGTGAACATGGAGGTCCCGAGGTCGCCCCGCAGAATCTGCCATGTCCATTCGGCAAAGCGCACGAGAAATGGCCGGTCGAGGCCAAGACCATGCCTAATGCGTTCTATATCTTCGGCAGAAGCCTGATCGCCTGCGATGACGGCAGCGGGATCGCCTGGCGCGATATAAAGGAGCGAGAACACGAAGAGGGCAACGAAGGCCATCACCGGGATCGTCGTTAGAACCCGCCGGATGACGAAGCCGATCATGGCTGCCTCACGAGCCGCTGCAAAAGCAGCAAGAGCATCGCTCCCTACGCCAAGCCGGAGCATACCCTACAAGGTAGTGATAGCCCCCCTCATCCTGTCCTTCTCCCCTGGGGAAGAAGGGACGATCGTGCACACCCTCTCCCCTTGGGGAGAGGGAAGGGTGAGGGGGTCTTGATTTCGTCATTACATTCAAGCTCTTGTTACGCCCCAGAACCATGGGATTGGCCCGTTCCGAATGCCAGACAGGTTGCTTCGCCATGCCTGATAGGCAAAAAAGAAGCCGGTCGGTATGTAGAGCACGTGTTCCATGCCCATCTTGTTGACATTAGCGATAATCGCCTTTTCTTTGTCCAGGCTCTTCGCATCATACCACTTCGCGGTTTCAGCATCGATCTCGGGTTTGTTCGGCCAGCCGAACCAGGCTTTGTCGCCACCTGCCCGGATGCCGATGTTGCCGACAGGTGAGGCGCAGTCGGCGCCGGCATGCCAGGTATGGAACATGCTCCAGCCGCCCTGGCCAGGAGGGTTCTTCGAAGCGCGCCGCTGGCCAACAGTGCCCCAATCCGTCGCCACGAAATCGACCGTCATTCCCATCCTCTTCAGAAGGTCGGCCGTGATTTCGCCCTGTGTTTTAGTCACCGCCTGATCCTGCGCAACGAGGCATGTGACCGGCTCGCCCTTATAGCCGCCTTCCGCAAGCATCTTTTTCGCCGCGTCAAAGTCGCGCTTGCCCTTCAAGATCTCGCCGCCCGCCTCGGTGTATAGAGGCGTACCATTCGCGAAGAAGCCGAGCTGAGGCTTCCATAGGCTGTCGTCCGAGCCGACGACCGCGTGCATGTAATCTTCCTGACTGAGCGCCATCTGGACCGCTCGGCGGATCTTCACTTCGTTGAACGGCGGGAACAGGTGGTTCATGCGAAACGAGCCAACATTGCCAAGCGGGTCTGCGATGTCGACCTTGATATTGCGATTGCGCTTGAGGAGCGGCACGAGGTCACTAATCGGCGTTTCCCACCAATCCACCTCACCGTTCTGCAACGCGGCCGACGCTGTGGAAGGGTCCGGCATGATCACCCATTCGATGCGGTCGAGATTCATCACCTTTCCGCCCGACAGCCACTCCGCGGGTTCATTGCGCGGAACATAATCCTTGAATTTTTCGAAGACCGCGGTGGCCCCCGGTTTCCACTCAGCGCGGACAAATTTCATCGGCCCCGAGCCGGTATAGTCGTCGATCTGCTTGAACGGATCTGTTATCGCAATCCGCTCGGGCATGACGAAGCACATGGGCGTGCCTGGCTTGCCCAACGCCAGCAGCATTTTAGGATAGGGCTTCGACAGCACCCACTTGAAGGTGCGGTCATCAACCGCTGTAAGCTCCTTCTGGATCGCCTTTAGCATCTGCCCCATGCCGTCTCGCGCGCACCAGCGGGTAAGGCTCGCCACGCAGTCTTTCGCGCGTACTGACTCGCCATCGTGAAATTTAAGACCTGTACGCAGTTTGAAGGTCCAAGTTAGACCATCCGGCGAAACTTCTTCGCTCTCCACCATTTGCCGCTTGGGCGTCAAGGTGCTGTCGACCCCATAGAGGGTGTCCCAAACGAGCGCCGCCGCGTTCCGGACCACATATTGCGTACCCCAGATCGGATCGAAATTCGCTAGGTTGGCCTGCGGGACGAATTTCAGGGCCGAGGCTTGCTGTGCAACTGACGGCCTGGGGAATGATGAAAGCGCCGCCACCGCTCCGGTCGCCGCTACGCCTTTTAATAAGTCCCTGCGTTGAATTGTCATTCTTGACCTCCTGCCGGGCTGGGGCAGCGTAGTGTGTTTGCTTGTTAACAGCCGTCCAGATTGACAGTTCTTTTGGCTCTGGTGTCAATTTCAAACGGTGTAGAGGAAGCAGGCTTCATGCCAAGTCCTTTGCCGGTGCTGGTGCCAGCGCCGGTGCTGCCAAACGTCGCAGCGATGGTCCTTTGCCTGCTTGAGAAGGCCGAGAAAGCGCAACACCATTACTGCAACTTCCGGGGATGCCACCAGCGCCCATTCAGAACCACGCCTTCCGAAAACAGCTTCCGGCTGCCCGTTACATGGTCCCCGACCACATCGACGAAGTCGAACTGGCCCTCTCGCAGAGACAGGAGCGTGGCGTCGCCGGGAGACCCCGGCTTCAGGGTCCCGAGTTCCGGGCGGGCTAGCGCATGCGCGGCGTTTACTGTCGACATCTTGATCACCTCAGGTAGCGGCAGTCCTAGCAGCAGGAATTTCGAGAGTGTCGTGACCTGATCGAACGCTGGGCCATTGATGCAGAGCGCATGGACATCGGATGAGATTGTGTCGGGATAGAAGCCGTTCGCGATCATGGCGCGGGCAGTCTTGAAGGAGAAAGAAGCCTGGCCATGCCCAATATCGAAAAGAACGCCACGCGCTCTGGCGTCAAGGACCGAGGGTCGCACCGTCCCTTGTGCGGTGACGGGCGAATTCGGAAAGGGCCGGAACGCATGGGTGAGAATGTCGCCAGGCCTCAAACGCTCCAGAACCTCATCATACGATGGCGGGGGCTGATCCAGATGGCACATTAGCGGCATGCCAACCTCTTCCGCAGCTTGGATCGCGATCCCAAGTGCATTCAGGCCTTGAGTGCCCGACGAGCGCAGCCCCACCCGGACCTTAAAGCCCACGATCACGTCGCGGTTCTCGCTGGCAACCTCCACGGCATCGGCCGGGTTCAGGAGCCGGATTTCCTCGCTCTCGCCCACCATAACCCGTTTCGAGAAGCCATAGACCCCCGCATGCGAGACGTGAAGATAGGCGAGGATGCGCACATCGCTCTTCTCAATCACATGCTTGCGAAAGCCCATGAAATTGCCCGGCCCGGAGCTCCCCGTATCGACCGCCGTAGTTACACCCGACATGCGGCAAAACTCTTCGGCATCGATGCCGAGCGAGGTGCCACCCCAATAGACATGAGTGTGAAGGTCGATAAGGCCGGGCGTCACGATCAAGCCTGAAGCGTCCCGCACATCGGTCGCGGGTCCGGCTTGCAAAGAGGGCCCGACCGCCGCGACCTTGCCACGCGCAAACGCGACATCCATGACGCCATCGAGTTCTTGCGATGGATCGATAACGCGACCGCCTCTTACGACTAAATCGTAGTTCATTACCGGGCCCGTACTCATTAGCCGCCCATGCTAACTGCCAAGCTTCGCCGGGGCGAGTGCTTTCTTGATCTATCATACCTCCAGAGGTGTGCAATGAGTCGAAATATAGGACTGAAAGGATTTTACTCATTTGTGCGTGCTGGCTAAGCCACCTCCTTGACGGTACCGCGGAGAGGTTATTTTGGCTAAAGTGCTGGAAGCAGATTAGAAGGGCAGTCCTCGCCGTAACCGGCGGCGGAGTTTCACAGTTCACGCGGCCCGTTTCGTCTTGGGTGACACTAGCGTCACCTGCATCGCTTCATTTAGCTCGCGCGGCGTTGCCGCGATGAACTCCGGGCCAATATCCGTGCGGACCCGGTTCTGACAACCAAGGAGAAGGGCACAAATGACGGCGACGTTGACCCGCAAGCAATTCCTGGCCGGTTCGTTTGCGCTGGGCACCGGGGCTTTGGCGTTTGGCACGACGGCTGCAGCTGAAACAGGAAAACCGCATGCGGTGGACGGCTCCTCAGCCGGAGTAACCGCGGAGGCTGCCGAATTTGTCGTTGCCACAGAGTTCAAGGACCTGCCTCCAGAGCTAGTCGCTCTCGGCAAAAAGCACATTCTCGACGCGATTGGGCTCGCGATCGCAGGACAGCAGGCGGAAACAGGCGCGATCGTGCGCCGCTACCTGTCGGAACTCGCAGTTCTAAGCGGCCCGTCGACCATCATTGGCACGCCCTTGAAGGCGCCACCGCGCTTTGCCGCTTTCGCCAATGGCGTCGCGATTCATGCCGACGACTTTGACGATACTCAGCTGGCCGTGGCAAAGGACCGGGTCTATGGCCTGCTAACCCACCCTACTGTGGTCACCATGCCGCCGGCGCTCGCGATGGCGGAAGCGTTGGGCAAGTCAGGGCGGGATTTCCTGCTCGCCTACCATCTGGGCCTGGAAGTGGCGACCAAGGTCTCGGAGGCGATCGCGCCCCGGTCCTATGAGTCAGGTTTTCATTCCACGAGCATGGCCGGGGTGTTCGGCTCCGCCGCCGCTGCCGGAAAGCTGCGCGGTCTAGATGCTAAAGGGGTACGCAACGCCTTTGGCCTCGCAGGCGCCGAGGCGTCCGGTCTTCGCGAAAATTTCGGGACTATGACCAAGCCGTTCCAGGCCGGTCATGCCGCCGAGGCCGGGGTCGCTGCCGCAGATCTCGTCACTTTGGGCTGGACCTCCGCCGAAAACATTCTCGAAGCCAAGCGGGGCTTTTTCTCCGCCTTCGGGGACGGCTGGGACCCGAAGGCAATCGAGGGAAAGTTCGGCGAGCCCTGGTCGCTCTTGTCGCCCGGCGTCTCCATCAAGCCCTATCCCTCGGGTTCGCTTACCCATCCGGCCATGGACGAGATGGCCCGCTTGATCGAGGTGCATGGCGTTAAGGCGCCCGAAGTCGCGCAAGTGCGGGTTGGGACCAACAAGCAGATGCTGAATACCCTTATCCATCATCAGCCTAAGACCGGCTTGCAGGCCAAGTTCAGCATGGAGTTCTGTCTGGCTGTGATCCTGGTGCTGGGCAAGGCTGGACTCGCGCAGTTCCAGGACGAGGTGGTTGCCCGCCACGATGTGCAGGAGATGATCCGGCGCGTCGACTTCTACAACAATCCCGCCGCGGACACAGCGGGCGCCGATAAGATGCGCAGCATTATCGAGGTAAAGCTAAATGATGGGCGCACATTCGCCGGCCTAAGCGATTTTGCCAAGGGCAGCCCCGAGAAGCCTATAAGCTTCGGCGAAGTAACAGGCAAGTTCATGGATTGCGCTGAATATGCGAAGCTGCCGAAGGAGAAAGCGCAGCGGATCATCGCGGCCATCGAGGGTATCGAGAAGGTGGATAACATGCGCTCTGTTTTCGATGGCATGTCCGGCTGATCGCGGTGCTTAGGGGAACAAATTGAGTCGGAAGGACGCCATAGCGATATTCTGAAAGCCAAACTTGGAGCCATCGTACCCGTCCGATCGGTGAGATGCGCCATCACGGCTGCAGCCCGCGACCGGAAATTCGCAATTGAATTAATCATGTCCGCAATCCAGGATATCCCGAGCAACAACGGCTTTGCTTGTGAGGATTGGATGGACTCCAGCAGTGCAGATTTATCGACGGCGCTAGACCGCCTTCTTGATACTGCGGCGGACAATCTCAGAGTCGCAAAGATCCTAGTCCAAATGGGACTTGATCCCAACAACATCACCTACGATGCGCTATTCAATCGGCTCTTCGAAATTGTGCTGGCAAACATCACGCTTGCCAACATGTTCGCCTTGGTTGGCGCCATCTTCTTTGTCGCTACCTTGCTGATGCATACTATGGTTCCGCTGCGCGTCGCCAACATTGGCGGCTGCACATTTTACGCAACCTCTGGCGCGCTCTCCGGGAACGTCACCACTTTTCTCCTGTATCTGCTCTCGCTTCCGATCAACGCCGTTCGTCTCCGCCAAATGCTCAAGCTCGTCAAGAAGCCACGTAGTGCGACGCAGGGTGATATGTCGATGGAATGGCTGAAACCGTTCATGACTGAACGCAAATATCGCAGGGGTGATAAGTTATTCAAAAAGGGTGATGCGGCTAGCGAAATGTTCCTCACCGTCACGGGGAAGTTTCTGGTCAAGGAAATCGGCGTTGAGCTTCCGCCAGGACGCATCATGGGAGAACTTGGCTTCCTAACGCCCAATAACCGGCGAACCGGGACGGTCGAGTGCATAGAAGACGGACAAGTCCTGACCATAACCTATGAAAGACTGCTTGAAATTTACTTTCAAAATCCGCAATTCGGCTATTACTTCCTAGTCCTGACAAGTCAGCGCCTACTGGAAAACATCGCACGGCTGGAAGGAATCATCGCGCAACAAAGACCGGGCCGCAGACTGCGGCCGTGAATGACGTAGCTTAAGCTTACGTGACTACTCGCCCTCCAACGCCATAGGGGACGCGTCAAACGGAATCGCCTGTTGCAGGGCATAGGCAGCTCTGAGGACGAGCCCGTCGGCAAGCCGGGGCCCCACGATTTGAAGCGCGGCCGGCAAACCTGCAGGCGTCCGGCCGCAGCAAACAACTGCGGCGGGCTGTTGCGAAAGATTGAACGGATAGGTGAAGGGCGTCCAGGAGGTCCAATCCCAATCTCCGGCCGTGGGGCATTCCTGTCCAGCCGCAAAAGCAGTGATCGGCATTGCCGGCGTCACGAGCAAATCGCAGTCTGCGAAGGCTGTAGAAAGCTTGTGGCAGATGGGGCCGCGTTCAGCCATGAGACTTAGATACTCGGACAGCGACAACGAGGCTCCAAATGCGGCTGCTTTCAGCAGAGCCAGATCAACCGCACCGCGAAGATCGGGATCGAGTTTCGAAACAAGGTGCGCGAGTCCCGCACACCAATAGGCCCGGAAAGCCTCTCCGCTGGCGCTGAGGTCGAGGTTCATTGGCGAAACACGGGCGCCCATGGACTCCCATAGTTGGCAACCGTCCAAGACAAGTCTCTCGACTTCCGGATCGACGTCAGCGAATCCGAGATCGCGGCAATAACCGATGCGAAGGCCCTGGACCCCGTCTTTCAGGCCGGAACGATAATCGGGAGGCGCCGTGGTAAGAGCCTGCCAGTCGCGCCGGTCGGGTTGCGCCATGATCTGAAGCATCAAGGCCGCATCCTCGACACTGCGGGTCATTGGGCCGATATGAGCGACCTCGGCGAAAGGGCTCGGCGGATAGGCCGGAACGCGGCCATGCGTGGGTTTCAAGCCGAAGATGCCGGTGAAAGATGCGGGAATGCGGATTGAGCCGCCGCCGTCCGTTCCAATGTGAAGGGCGCCCATGCCAAGGGCGGCTGCCACCGCGGCCCCGCCGCTGGAACCTCCGGGGGTCTTGGAAAGATCCCACGGATTGCGGGTAATTCCAGTGAGCGGGCTGTCGGTCACGCCCTTCCATCCGAACTCGGGCGTCGTCGTTTTGCCGAGCAGAATGGCGCCATTTTCCAAAAGCCGGTCAACTGAAGGCGCGTTTTCCTGCCATGGTTGATCGCGAGCGATCGTGCGTGAGCCCCGAAGCGTGGGCCAACCCTTCGTGACCAGGAGATCCTTCACCGAACATGGCACGCCATCTACAAGACCGAGTGGCTCGTTACGCATCCACCGCGCTTCGGAAGCTTTTGCGCCGGCCAGGGCGCGATCCTCATCAACCAAGCAGAAAGCATTCACCGTACCGTTGTTGCGGCTGATCTGGCTGAGTGCTGCGCTCGTGGCTTCTACGGGGGAGAGCTCTTTGGAGGCGTAGAGGGCCAGAAGCTCGGTTGCTGTCAAAAACGCTATGTCCCGAGACATGACGCCCTCCTATCGAGATTCTGTAACTCTTGCGCGCTCCCTTTCTAACCTGCTTGAGCTTCAGGCGATACGCATTTCGCCTGCTTGGCAGTCCTCAATCATCCTCAAGACTGCGATATTGGGCTCCCTCAAGGTCTTCGAACTGACCCGAGCGGAGCGCCCAGAGGAATGCGGTCAAGCCGAGCCCGCCAAGGAAAAGTGCGACGGGAATGAGCCAGATAAGTGCGGTCACCGGAGCGCCTCCATGCGCATCGTTCGAAGCCGTAACGCATTGGCCGTCACCGCGATCGACGAGGTGGACATCGCAATGGCTGCAACAAGCGGGGTGACGAAGCCAGCCATGGCTAATGGAACGAAGATTATGTTGTAGCCGAATGCGACGGCGAAATTCTGGAACGACATGGTCTTCGCCTTGCGCGCCGTATTAAGCAGTTCCACGACTGCTCTCAGACTTGCGCCCTGGAAAATGGCATCCGAGGCGGTTTGGCTGATGCTGGCTGCCGTGGCAGGGGATAGCGACGCGTGAGCGGCTGCAAGGGCTGGCGCGTCGTTGAGCCCATCCCCAACCATGAGAACCTTCTTTCCTGCCTCTTTCAATGCGCTCAGGCGCTCAATCTTCTCTTGCGGCTTCAGCCGTGCTGTCCAATCTTCGATCCCCGCGGCTTCTGCGGCTGACTCCACTGCTTCATGGCGGTCGCCAGAGAGTAGGTGCACACTATACCCAGCGTGTTCCAGCGCCGCGATCGTTTGCGCTGCATCGGGCCGCAGCTTGTCTTCGAAATGGAAGGCTACCGGTGCCGTGCCGGGCGCCGCGTACCATAGGGACGCCGACCCGTCCTTTCCTGACCCTGCCCCACACCACTCCGCCGAACCCAAACGCTCTTCTCCAGCCCCGGTTGAGCGCGCGAGTCCGGCTCCCGGCCTTTCTATAACCTCGCTGGCGGGGGTGACGGCACCAAACCGGCACTCAGCGACTACTGCAATCGCTTTTGCGTACGGATGAACGCTCACCGACGCGAGAGCTGAAGCTGCCTTCAGCGTGCCGTCCTCAATTTCATGCGCGTTGGCAAGTTGAGGCACGCCAAGGGTTAGCGTTCCGGTTTTGTCAAAGACGATGGTATCGGCCTCGGCCAAGCGTTCCAGGCCATCGGGAGCCTTGACAAGAATTCCTCTGGCGAACAGTCGCGCCGACGCGGCCACTTGGACCGCGGGCACCGCCAGCGCGAGAGCGCACGGGCAGGTAATGATGAGGACCGAGATCGCCACCGTAAGCGCCTGAGCCCAGCCGGCTCCCGCTATCATCCAGCCGACAAAAGACGCCGCCGCCAGCGTATGCACCATAGGCGCGTAAAGGCGGGCCGCCCTGTCGGCAAGGCGGACATAGCGTCCACGCGCTTGCTCTGCGGCCGCCATTAGCCTGGCAATCTGGCTGAGCAGCGAGTCTGAGTCGGCGCCGCTGGCAGTGATGACGACAGGGGCAGATAGGTTCACAGAACCGGCGTAGACGGCGTCGCCCGTGTGAAGGTAGCGGGGCGCGGTTTCGCCTGTGATGAGGCTTTCATCTACAGAACTAGCCCCTTGCGCAATAGCACCGTCAGCAGGAAATCTGTCGCCCGTGGCCACCGCAATTCGCATTCCTGCCTTCACTAGGCGGGCTGCCAGGCGTTCCACCGCGCCGCCACTGCCAATGACGTTTGCCCATTCCGATCTGAGACTGAGAAGGTTCTCGGCGGCACCACGGGCGCGTATACGCACCCTTTCATCGAGGTAACGGCCGATCAGCAGGAAGAAGAGGAGCGTAACGCAGGCATCAAAATAGACCTGCTCGCTACCGCGGACGGTCTCGAAGAGGCTCATCCCTGCCGAAAGGACAAGCGCAAGCGAAATTGGCACGTCCATATTGACCCGCCGGTTTTTCAAAACGCCGTAAGCGGAGGCGAAGAAAGGCACCCCCGCATAAGCTACGGATGGAAGAGCAATAAGCGCCGATAGCCAATGGAATAGGGTTTCGGCCTCATCCGAAGGCGATGCGCCTGACCAGGCCGAAACTGACAGGAGCATGATATTGGCGGACGCGAATCCAGCCACAGCGACGCGTCCGAGAAGAGAGCGCCCAGCCTTGCTTTTCTCACTTACTCCAGGAGCCAGCTCTGCCGCTGTGAAGCCGGCCTTTCCAAGGGCATCGACGAGCTTTGCAGCTCCGTCTTCCAAACCGTCAAAGGCAACTGTAACCCGCCTCTCGGAAAGATTAGCGCGCGCTGCACCGACACCCGGCACGGCTGCTAAAGCCGCTTCCACTTTGCGCATGCAGCCGCCGCATGTCATGTTCTCGACGGCGAGCGTTACGAACTGCGAGTGCGGGGCGGCGCTTTCGGCGGCCGTTTTAAACTCCGGCGGGTATGCCGCGAGCGCGAGGTCAGTCACGGCCGCCCTCTGGAATCCAAAGCCGTTCCTTCAAGCGATAGCCGCCTACGGATGACGCCTCCTGCATCGGCTTCTGTGCCACGATCGAGACAACCCACGCTCCGGCGCTCGCCGTCAACGGCGCTTCATAAAAGCCCTCCGCCGTGGATTTGAACTTCAGGGTTTGCCCTTCACCCGCTGCTGCGGGGCGTTCGATCTTCCCTTGCACCTTCAGGCCGTTTAGGGGGGCTCCGGCTGCATCATTAAACGAGATACGCAGCAGACTCCCTTGGGCTCTGAGGACATGCCGCCACCCAAGGGCGTTCTGAGCACGCTCTGCCGCGAGGGTACCATTATAACGGAGACCTGCCTCGTAGGTGGCGCCGGTTTGCTCGCCAGGACTTGTCGAAAGGGCCTGATAAACGAAGAAGCCATTGACCGCGAAGACCACACCGAAGCAAGCTGCGAATCCCAGAAGTACGTGCTTACCATTGATGCTTTCCGGGCGGGCTTGTGCTGTCATCATTCTGGCCCTCTGAAGTTGGTCTGCCGCGCGGCTACCGTGCCGTCATCCTTGTCGCGGATCGTGAAGGCAAGGGCGGATGATGCTGCCATTCCGTCCACAGAAGGCTTCGGCACGGTCACATAGACTTTAATGGAACGAACCTCATCCGGATTGATTTCCGTCAAATTCTGAGGGCTCTCGGATCCCAGAATGCGAAGAGAGGCTCCTGGGATACCCGACACACTAACGTCATAAGCGCGAGCCTCATGCCGCTTATTCATGATGCGCAGGGTGTAGCCGTTGCGAGTACTGCCATCGGCAAGCTGAACGAAGAGCGGATTGCGGTCGGGTACGATGTTGACATCGAGAACGGTTTTCCGCGACAGGCCAAACAGCGTGATGGAGAGCACGAGCAGGAATGCTGCCGCGTATAACATCGTGCGCGGCCGGATCAGTCGGAGGGGCGCTCGATCGCCGTGGCTCGCAGCATCGAGATTGCGGAATGTGTCATAGGCGATCAATTTTTTCGGGCGGCCGATCTTGCCCATGATTTCGTCGCAGGCGTCGATGCAGAGCGCGCATTGGATGCATTCGAGCTGCGGACCATTGCGAATGTCTATGCCGGTTGGGCAGACCACGACACATTGTTTGCAGTCGATGCAATCGCCCCTGCCCTCCCAGCTATCGCCTTTCTTGTGAGGCCCGCGCGGTTCACCGCGATAGCCGCGATAGGAAATGAGCAACGACTCCGCATCGAACATTGCGCCCTGAATCCGGGGCCAGGGGCACATGTAGATGCAGACTTGCTCCCTGGCGAGGCCGCCAAGCAAATAGGTTGACGCGGTAAAAACGCCGAGAAAAATGTAGGCTATCGCGGGGGCATTGAAGTTCCAGAACTCCGATAGCAACGTGGGCGCGTCGCGGAAATAGAAGACCAGTGCCCCGCCCGTTAAAAAGGCGATGACAAGCCAGCTGGCATGGGTCCCTGCCATGCGCCAGACCTTGTCGAATGACCACGGCGCCTTTGCCAACCGCATGCGGGCATTGCGATCGCCTTGCCAAATCCGCTCAACCGCAATCATCAAATCCGTCCATACGGTCTGCGGACAGGCATATCCGCACCAGACGCGCCCGGCGACCGCGGTAACAAGAAACAAGGCCAAAGCGGACAGAATCAAGATCGCCGTCACGAAGTAGAATTCCTGGGCCCAAATATCGAGGCTCAGAAAGAAGAGACGCTGGTGCGCGAAGTCTAGGAGAACAGCCTGATCGGGAACGGACGGGCCGCGATCCCACCGCAGCCATGGAAGTCCGTAATAAATGCCGAGTGCGACGATCATGATCGCCCACTTGATCCGGCGGAACTCACCATGGACCAGCTTGGGATAGACCGGCTCCCTCCTGGCGTAAAGAGCCGTGGGTTCAGGGGTCTCGCCTCCGCCTGCACTCTTCTTTGTACTGCCGGGCTCTACCGTGAGCGAGATGCCGGCCGTTGGGGGCGAATTGCTCATCGCAGCCTCCTGCGCGAGCGCGTGTACAAGCAAGGCATCGCAGCAGCACATGGCGGTTCTTCATTCAGACACAAGCTAGCGGCTCCTCGGCGAGTTTATTGCCCGCCGCCAAGCGAGTGCACGTAAACCGTTAGCTTCTTGATCGTTTCTTCATCGAGGCGCTCTGCCCAAGCCGGCATAACGCCACCGCGCCCATTCGTGATCGTGGTGACGATTGTTTCCTTTGAACCGCCGTAAAGCCAAATGTTGGCGGTCAAGTTCGGCGCGCCTACTTCTTGATTCCCTTTGCCGTCCTCGCCATGACAGGAGGCGCATCCGCCGTCTCCATGGAAGATCGCATTGCCGCGATCGGCAGCGGCAGCATCGTGAGGCAGCTTGGATAGCGAGCGCACATATTCGGCAGCATCGTTGATCTGTGCCGGCGTGAGTAGGTTGTCGGCGCCGAAGCGTGGCATCTGGCTGATCCTCGCCTGATCCGACCCGTTACGGGCGCCATAAGAGATGGTTTGGTG
>JBAUNL010000661.1:0-13533 GCA_049579205.1 Rhodomicrobium sp.
CGCCAGTCCTTGCACCTCCGACAGTTGTAATCTGGCGAACGCATTCAGGATCGATACCGGCCTTTCTCGCCAATACCAGCGCTTCCGCGACCGCCTGTATGGCCACCGCGAGAACAAGATTGTTGACGAGTTTGAGCGTCGATCCTGCGCCCGATACACCGGCGTGGACGATTATAGACGACAGGGACTCAAGAATCGGCCGCACTCGCTCCAATGTGGCCGCTTCCCCACCAACCATGATGCCGAGCTTGCCATTTTCCGCGGCAGCTGGGTTTCCTGTCACGGGCGCGTCGAGCATGGCTGATCCCCGATATTTGGCTCGCTCTGCAATCGATCGCGAAACTTCTGGGGGGATCGAACTCATATCGACAATAATGAGCCCCTCCCTAGCATGTTGGAGAATACCGTCCTTGCCGCATATGACCTCCTCCACCGCGCGCGCATTCGTTACCATCGTTATGACAACTTCGCAGTGCGCGGCCAATTCGCCGACGGTTTCCGCCCATTGGGCACCCGTGGCGAGCAGAGGAGCGGCCTTTTCCTGGGTGCGATTCCACACCACCAGATCGAAACCAGCTTTCATGATATTCCGGGCCATCGGAAGGCCCATCAGACCGAGACCTACGAATCCAACCCGCATCATTTGTTCTCCAATGAGACCATGCAGTTTGCTATGGGAGCGCCTTGGCCCACGAGTAGGGCGGCGGTTGTCGCGTCCGCGAATGCGAAATCGCCGGCGTTTGTGGCAGCCAACGTGATGGCGGTCGCAGACCTCTTCCCTTCTTCAATCCAGATTCAGGCCAGCCTCCCTGTAGAAGCCTTTCGATACGCCATAGTAGAATGGAGCGTGATATCGAAGCGGGGTCCATCCGACCCGAAGGCTGATGTTTACCTCGGCGCGCACAGGAAGCGCTTGGAAGCAAATGAGCAGAATTGCGCTGGCGAGATGTGAGAGACAAAGGACAAGGTTCCGTAACATTGAAAGCAACCTTCACGCTCTGGGATCTACTTCATAACGCTAAGGGCTTTTTCAAAAAAGTCCGGGCCACCGAAATTTCCCGACTTCAGGGCCATCAGTAGTTCCAGCTTCCCGTGCCCCAAGGACCGTAGGACGGGCACCCCCGGTGCGATTTCTGGGCCAACCTGAAAGGCAGGGATGCCAAGGCGATCGACCACTGCGCCTGAAGTTTCGCCGCCAGCGACGATGAGGCGCCTGACGCCCGCGTCTAGCAATGCTTTCGCGATAGACGCCATCGCCTGCTCGATGGCATGGCCAGAATGATCGCGCCCATGTTTTTGTTGAATCCGCGCAACCGCATCCGGT
The DNA here is from genome assembly GCA_049579205.1 of Rhodomicrobium sp. Lineage (GTDB taxonomy): Bacteria > Pseudomonadota > Alphaproteobacteria > Rhizobiales > Rhodomicrobiaceae > Rhodomicrobium. The sequence continues at coordinate 1,325 of JBAUNL010000661.1, forward strand.
TCGGCGCTCGTAGTGATCAGGACCGGCCTGGCAGCGATGCGCTCGCAAGCCCAAGAAGTTGCATTCTTGATTTCGTCTTCGCCATGCTCGTCAGCCAGTTGCTCTGCATCGAGCCGCAACACAGGTATCGATTTCTCGGCAAATTCGATCTGCTCGAGCGTCGCCTTCGAGCAGCTTCCAGCTACAATAGCAGAGAAGCCGCCTACAGGCCGCAGAACCTCGGAAGCATCGGCCTGCCCACTTACAACACGACCCGTCCTCACAAGCGCGCGCGCCAATCCGAGCCCGAGGCCAGATGCCCCAGTCGAAAACTTTTCTTGGGCCGCCACTTCGCCGATGACTTCGAGGTCGCGTTCGAACACCGCATCGGCAATAGCCGCGACATGCCCGGTTGCGGCGAGTTCATTAAGCCGCGCGCGCAGCCTTGCAGGCCCTTCACTTATTATAAAAAGGCCGGCGAGCCCTACTTTACCCCGGGATTGCCGCCCAAGCACCCGCACGAGATTCGCGTCACGCATGGGGTTGAGCGGATGATCCTTCATTGGGCTCTCATTGAGCGGCGTCAGGCCCACAAACAGATTGCCGAGATAGACCGTTCGGAGAGTATCGGGGAAGGCCGGAGTGACGAGCACGATACTCGTATTGGCGTCGTTCCGAAGGGCTTCTGTAATAGGCCCGATATTGCCGGCATCGGTTGAATCGAAGGTTGAGCAGATCTTATAGAGGACATGATCCACGCCGCGTTGCTGTAGCCACCGATTGGCGGCCCGGGCAGCGGCGACGGCCTCGCCCGCCGCAATCGAGCGGATTTTCATGGCGATAACAACGGCATCGATTTCGGGCATTGCGAGATCGGTGCGCGGTATGCCGATGGTTTGAATGGTGCGGAGCCCATTACGCGTGAGCGTGTTGGCGAGGTCAGAGGCTCCTGTGTAGTCGTCAGCGATGCATCCAAGAATAATGGACATGGTTCAATCCCTGGCAAATGGCTCGAACCAGCTCAACCCGGCAAGCGTCTCGGCACGTGGATTATACTCACAGCCGACAAAGCCTTCATAACCAAGCCTGTCGAACTCTGCGAAGAGATAGGGATAGTTCAGCTCCTCGCCGTCGGGTTCTTGGCGGGATGGTACGCTGGCGATTTGAACGTGGCCAATGATCGGCTGCAAGGCTCGGAACGCCATCGTGACGTCGCCATGGAGGATTTGACGGTGATACACATCGAACTGCAGCTTTACGTTGGGGTGCTTCATGTCCGCGATCAGTCTCTCGGCGTAGCTGAAATCGTTGAGAAAATAGCCTGGCATATTGCGGGAGTTGATCGGTTCGAGGAGTAAATCGAGCCCATTCTCACCAAGACGTTCGGCGGCATATATGACCGCGCTCCGATAGCTCGCCTCGGCAGCGGGGTCCTCTCGCGAGGCAAGCCCCGCCATCAGATGCAGCCGTTTTACGCCTGTCGCCTCAGCATAAGTGAGCGCTAGTGTAACACTAGCCTTTAGCTCATCGAACCGCGACGGAAGGGCTGCAAGCCCTCTTTCCCCCGCTGACCAATCGCCGGGCGGGAAATTAAAAAGAGCCTGCGTCAGGCCGTGCTGTTCGAGCCGGGAGCCGATGGCATCGGCCGGATATCCGTAAGGGAAAAGATACTCAACGGCCTCAAAGCCGGCATCCGCGGCTGCAGCGAAGCGGTCGAGAAATGGCCACTCGTTGAACATCATCGTGAGGTTAGCGGCGAATTTCGGCATATGCGCTTCTCTGGTCCTGGCGATTTACTGGGATTTTTCCGGCAGTTTCGCACCTGATAGAAGAGCATAAACCCGCGCCAAGGACGAATCGTCGTCGCGGCCGTAACCGGCACCCGCGGCCGCGAGATACATTTGAAGTGCGGCCGCCGCTAACGGCACCGGATAGCGTTCGGATCGTGCCATATCCTGAATGATGCCGAGGTCTTTGACGAAAATCTCTATCGCGCTGAGCGGACGATAGTCGCCGTCGAGGATGTGTGGCACCCGGTTCTCGAACATCCATGAGTTGCCGGCCGAGGCAGTGATGACTTCGTATACTCTCGCGAGATCTAGCCCTTGTTTGGCAGCAAAAGTGATTGCTTCCGCGGCGGCCGCGATATGAACGCCTGCAAGCAACTGATTGATCATCTTGAAAGCGGCGCCGATGCCTGGCACAGCGCCAAGCTCATAAACCTTGATTGCCATGGCATCGAGCGCTGGTTTTGCCTTGGCGAAAGCGGCAGGTGAGCCTGAGGCCATAATCGTGAGTTCGCCCTTGGCCGCACGAGCGGCCCCGCCTGAAATCGGTGCGTCGAGGTAAAGACCCCCCGCTGCCTCGAATTTGCCGCCAAGCCTCCGTGCGGCAGCGGGATCCATGGTTGCGGATGAGACAAAAACAGCGCCACTCTTCGCAGCACCGGTGATGCCATTCTCCCCAAACAACACCGACTCCGTCTGTGCAGCGTTGACGACAACGCAGATGATGACATCCGCATCAATGGCTGCCTCAGAGGGGGTCTCGGCTCCGGCTCCTCCGTCGGCGATAAACCGTTCGGCATTGGCGGATACGACATCGTAGCCCACGACGCTCAAACCGCTTCGCCTCAGCGATTGCGCCATGCCAAAGCCCATGGAACCGAGGCCAATCACTGCGGCCTTAGGAACATCATCGCCGGTTGGAGAAGGATTCGACATTGCGGCCGCTCGACGCGATTATGACAATAGTTTTACTTCTATTGTCCATTCGGCGGCGCTGCCAAGCTGTAATGTTACTCCAGCCAGGAAAATAACGCTTAAGGACACTGCCGCCCATCCAACGCTGATGTAAAAAAAGGGGTCACGTGGACGGCTACCTGTCTTGCACCCGCTGAGCTCGATGAGGACTGTCATGCTGCTTACGAAACTGCGTGAAGAGATCTGCCGTTTTGGCCGGTCGCTATTTGAACGCGGATTGACGCCGGGCTCATCCGGCAACATCTCTGTTCGGCTTGACGAAGGAGGATGGTTGGTGACGCCCACCGATTCCTCGCTCGGTTTTTTGGACCCAGCCCAGCTCTCTCACCTCGACGTTAAGGGTGGTCTCGTGTCCGGAAAGAAGCCTACCAAGGAGGTTCCGTTACATGCCGCACTCTACGAGACGCGGTTGTCGGCGCGCGCCATTGTTCACTTGCACTCGACGCATGCGGTAGCGCTGAGCATGCTGCCGGAGATCGACCCGCGATCGGTCTTGCCGCCAATGACCGCCTACTACCTCATGCGCGCCGGGAACACGGCGCTCCTCCCATACTACCGCCCGGGAGATCCAGCCGTTGCTGGAGCGATTCGTGGACTGGCGGGAAAATATGCCTCAATTCTCCTTGCCAATCACGGTCCCGTCGTGGCCGGCGACACGCTTGAGGCTGCCGTTTTTGCCATGGAGGAATTGGAGGAAACGGCTAAGCTTTATCTGCTCCTTCGCGGTCTTAATCCACGCTATCTGACACCACAGCAAGTGGAGGATTTGGTTGCAACGTTTGGTCTGTCGCTGCCCGAGCATGAGTGATCAGTGAGCTTTCGCCTTTCCATAGCGGGGCGGCTCCGCCAGATTTGGACCTGGGTGTGGCAGGCCGAAGAGTCAGCTCCGGGTCAACCGCTGCCGGAGGTAACTCTGTCAGTTTGTGCAATAGCTTAGAAGCAGACGATTGCCGGCGGCCGAACTTGGCTGAACCTTCTCGCGCCGCGGTCCGGGGATAGACTCTGCAGCTTGCAGCATTGGAGGGGAAGATGAGAGCATCGGCACAACGCCCCGGAATGACGACGGCCGTTGCCGCGTCTCACTTTGCGATAGCGACCTGGAATCGAGATAAGTTCCAGCAACCGTGCTTGCCTACGGTCAGCTCAGCCATAACGCTTAGCGCGCCCGCCTGAGCCGGACACGCCCTTGCCTGCCGGCGTGGCCCGAGTGTTCCGCTTCGATCCGTGGAAAGTTTTGTTGGCGGGGCGGCGAAGCGGCTCGGCGTCATTCGCCGGCTGACCCGCCAACTGTGTAAGCGAACGCCCGAGGAAGCGCTCGATACTGCGCAAGCTGCTCCGTTCACTCACATCGCAAAAGGAAATCGCGATGCCATCGCTTCCAGCGCGGGCTGTGCGGCCGATGCGATGAACATAGTCTTCCGGGTCATTCGGCAGTTCATAATTGATGACGTGGCTGATGCCGTCCACGTCGATACCGCGCGACACTATATCGGTCGCCACGAGTACCCGTGCCTTTCCTACCCGGAGATTTTCAAGCGCTCTTTGCCGCGCGGCCTGGCTCTTGTTTCCATGAATAGCCTCTGCTGCAATACCGCCTTGCATAAGGCGTTCCGCGACCCGATTAGCAGTGCGTTTGGTCCGCGTGAACACGATGACACGCTCATATTCCGGCTGATCCAGCAGTCCGGCAAGGACTGTGGGTTTGTTTCCCGAAGCAACCATTTGGACGCGCTGGTCGATACGGTCGACGGCGACCGTCTTCGCTGCAATAGTAATGGGCACGGGATCTTTCAGAATTTGCGCGGCGAGCGCTGCAATTTCCTTGGGCATCGTGGCCGAGAACAGGATCGATTGCCTTGTCCGTGGCAAGAGCTTCATGAGCTTTCGCACGTCGCCGATGAAGCCCATGTCGAGCATGCGGTCGGCCTCGTCGATCACGAAAAAGTTCGTCTTGCTGAGATCGACGCTGCCCTGAGACAAATGATCCAAGAGGCGCCCAGGAGTGGCGACAAGGACGTCTACGCCCCTGCTCATCCCCTTGACCTGCGGACCATAGGCAACGCCGCCCATGAGGACGGTCGTCGTTAATTTCAGATGCCGGCCATACGTCCTGAAGCTCGCCGCAACCTGAAGTCCGAGCTCGCGCGTAGGAACGAGGATTAGGGCGCGCGCGGTTCGCGGCGGGGCCTTCTCCGGGCGCCCCGCAAGGAGTTGAAGGAGGGGTAGGGCGAATGCGGCGGTTTTACCAGTGCCGGTTTGGGCAAGCCCGAGGACGTCACGTCCTTGCAGGAGAGGCGGAATGGCCTTTTCCTGAATCGGTGTCGGCTGGAGGTAGTTTTCGTCCGCGAGTGCACGCAACAAAGGGTTGATAAGCCCTAAGGCTTCGAAAGTCACAGAAGTCACGAGATAGTCCTTTAAACCGAGTACATATGTCTCGGCATGGGGCCTTATCCACGCGCAGCTGGACGGCCGGATTGTTGAAAAACTTGCGGCAGGAAGGCTAACATTGCAGCAAACTGCACGGCCGCATCACACGTGGAAGCTCTCATTTATCGGGAGGCTTGTCAATTTTTCCTTGTGAATGCGCGTGGGTGCATCTAGCTGGGTCTGGGGTTACTACTCGGAGATAGGAAGCGGCCTAGCAAAACGCTTCCCTCTGTAAATCACGGACCGTCAGGCAAAGTGGACAACCAGGCCCTTGCCGCGGCCGCGACGACAGCGAGCGTTGCTCTGGTACCATCAGCCTCGCCCTTCTCGAAATCTCCTTCGTTCTGTGCCATCGCATTTATTACGTGCGCAAAGCAGACGACCGCGCGGCCCGTCGCCGCGGCAAACGCATAAAGAGCCGCGGCTTCCATTTCCACAGCGAGAAGTCCAAGGTTCCGCGCATGGGCGATTGCGGCTTCCGTCTCGCGGTAAGGCGCATCCGTTGTCCAGGTCGCGCCCCCATATACTCCAATGCCGGGGAGCCCCTCCAACGCGTCTTCGATATGGGCAAGAAGAGCTGGGCCGGGGGCATCTGCAAACGCCGCTGGCGGCAAGTAGTGATAACTTGTTCCCTCATCGCGAAGCGCGCGTTCGATCAGAACAAAATATGGCGGCGCTCCAAGCGGTGTAATCTGGCCCGCCGACGTTACGCTGATCAGCAACTGGCAGCCGGAAGCGAAGAGTTGCTCCGCTACCAGCACGGCAAAAGGCGCGCCCACCGCGCAACCAATGATGCCGATTTCCTTTGTCTCGCTTAAATCGAAGGTGATGAGTTCGGTGTGATAACAAGCCCAGCCTTTGTGTGTGCGAGCCATCCCAGTCCGCTTCAAATACCGCACCACATCGCCGTCCGGATCGAGTACGCATATTTTGGGTACTGCGACGGGAGACAGCTGCTTCTGGCGGCGCGCCTCACGCAAAAGAGCCTCCGGCCGGAACACGGAAGGAGCCGAACAGTCTTTATTCGCTGTGATGGGCCACTCTGCATGCGCGTCTGCTCCGATAGACTTCATTGCCCATAACCTCGCGCCATTGCAGCAGCAAATGCGGGCAAAAGCGCAAACAGAGCTACCTCCAGCCATAGCACCCGCCGGACGGATGAGACAGGGGTGCCGTTAGGCAAAGCGCCCCCGAATTGAAAACGCCTTCGCCAGCTGAGGAACTTGAGGGTTGGCCAAATGGACAGGACGGCGATGACAATGAACACGCCAATCTTCGCCCAAAAGAAAGAATTCACCGAATAATAACCCCAGCCTTTCGCGGCGAAGATGGCGCGAGAGAACCCGGCTATCACGATCAACATGGCAACGATGCCATACCAAAGGTCAATGGAAGCGACGCGGTTCACATCGGCGCCGGTCATGCCTTCGCGCACGAGCACAAGCTCGCTGACAAGTATGCCGAACAGAATGAAAATCAAAAGATGATGAGCAACAGCCAGATGCAGGTCGGTTGCCATGTGTTAACCCCCTCAAAATCCCCAATGCCGCAGCATTGGATTGCATCGTCCTTAGGATGGCAGTGGGTCATTGCAATCCGGCTCAGTATAGCAAGGGCAACATCCTTTGGGAGGGGTAGATAGCAGCGATGGAGAGAGAAGTGACAGGAGCCGGTTACCCGGCTCCTGTACGTAGGCGATGACTGGTTACTCGCCGCCGCTGTTTTCGTTACTGATAGGGCCGGTCAATGTCCCATCGGGCAGCCGGTCCTGATGATAAGGACCACCATCCGTCCGCTGAGCATACCAATAACTCACAGGATGGGCTTTCTTCTGTGCCCACACATGCCGGGCACTCTCCTGTGCCAATGAGGGAGCAGAAAGGGAAGCTCCGCTGACAATGATCGCAGCCAGAATTAATCCGAGCTTTTTCATCGTGATACTCCATTCTTGGTCCCTGCCAAAATTGGCTGCGGGACCATTTTGTGCAGTGCACACATAGGCACCGGGAACCTGACCGTCATCTCAACAGTCGTTCACGGAGCATCACGCTCGTGCGACTAAAGTTTGAAGAAGAGTGAAGCAGAAAAAGCCTCAAATGGAGAAACGGCACGGGCTTCTGACATTCGAGGCGTGTTAGCTTTGCGGAATCCGCATCACATAATGCCGTACGCGCCCCGCTATCATTTTAATTCTGTTAGCCGGGCGGCCTGCCTCCGGAATGTAGGGAAGGCTTTCATGACAACACTTACACGCCGCGACCTGGCCATGCTTGCGGCCGCAGTGGCGGCAGCAGCGACAACTGACTCAGCCGATGCCCAGATCCGGAGCGGCTCAGGCGCCAAGTACAAAGAAATTCTAGCAAAAGACCTACAGGGTTTTCCGCTTCAAATGACCCGGCTGACCATTATGGATGTTGCTCCTGGAACTAGCATCCCCTGGCATTATCATCCCGGGGCGCAGGAGATCGCCTTTGGACTAGAGGGCGTTATGACCTTCGAGGTAGACCCTCCAGCCGTTAGGACCATCAAAGCCGGTGACGTTATTCTCATCCCGGCGGGTACCCTTCATATGCCACGCCCCGATGCTTCGAGCCCGGCTAGGGTGCTGTTTATCCATAGTATCACCGACAAGACCAAACCCTTCCTTCTGGAACTGGAGGGCATTTATGGGCCGGAATGAAACCGGTATATGGCGGGCCGGCGAAATGCTTTGGTTCCACCGGTTCGCCTTGATAACGGTGAGTGCATCGCTAAATCAATGAAGTAATTCTTCATGAGAAACCCCCCGTTCTTTTATGCCTAAGATTTGGCATACTACTAGCCGGGAGTCCCCTCACTAGGAACCAAGGAGTACCCAATGCATGAGCAAAGCCTGCATCGCGGATTGGAACTACGGCTCGAAACGCTGTCGGATCGCATTCGAACGTTAAAACAGAAGACTGCGCGGCTAGAAGGCATTCAGAAGCTTCAAAGCGAAGCAAGGGTGGCCGAACTCGAACAAAGACGGAATGAGCTTGAAGCGCGTATGCAGGAGCTCAATAGCCAAGGCAAGGGCTTCCAGCAGAGCCTGAAAGACGAAATCGATATGCTTACCTACGATCTGGGTAGTAACCTCGACGATTACGTTATGCGGCTGGACAGCGAGTACGATCAGCCCCCTCCTCCTGGAGTGGACAAGCGCATCCAGGGCTGAGGGGACTAGGTACTTCTTGAAGCCGGTAAGACAACGAGGTCAGCAAAAACTCACTGCTAGCTTCGACTGCGTTAGAGGCAGAGGCGAAACTTATGCCTGCCTTATACGAGGCAGCTATGGATGCGTTATGGACCACAATTCTTATTCCGACGAATATATTGCCGGCATCCTTCATGAGGCGAAGAGCTTCGCCATGGTGGGCGCAAGCGCCAACACCGTGAGGCCGAGTTATTTCGTTTTGAAGTATCTTCTTGCGAAGGGGTATCGCGTCTTTCCCGTCAATCCGGGGCTGGCCGGCAAAGAAATCCAAGGACTGAAGGTGTTCGGCGGTCTTGAAGAAATCGCGGAGCCCGTGGATGTGGTGGACATTTTCCGGAACTTCCAAGCCGCGCTTGGCATCGTGAGAAGTGCCGTCGAACTCAAGGATAAACTCGGTATCAAGGCGATCTGGATGCAGCTTGGCGTTCGCAATGACGAGGCTGCGCTCCTTGCCGAAGAAGCCGGACTGAAAGTCGTGATGAACCGCTGCCCCAAGATCGAATATGGCCGCCTTTCCGGCGAGATTGCTTGGACCGGGGTCAATAACCGGGTGATATCGAGCAGGAAGCCCATCATTCTAGGCAGCGGATATCAGCAGCTTTCCATTCGCAAGCAGCAGCCCTGAATTTAGCTGAATAGAGAAGAATTTTCTTCTGTGAAGCCACTAAACGGATTCGTGCGGAATGCTGTTTTAATTTCGGTTGATTTTGCGGCCTAAATCGCTTTCCTTGAAGATCAAAATTCAGGGAGGTTACAATGGCGGATGAACGCACACCCGGTTTCAACACGCTTGCAATTCATGCCGGCGCCCAACCTGACCCCGCGACCGGCGCCCGGGTCACTCCGATCTATCAAACCACCTCATACGTCTTCGACAACGCCGAGCACGCGGCAGCACTTTTCAATCTCGAAGCGTTTGGCAACATCTATACTCGCATAGGGAACCCCACACAGGCCGTGCTCGAGGCACGCGTCGCCGCGCTTGAAGGCGGCACTGCAGCGCTTGCGGCTGCTTCTGGGCATGCGGCTCAGGTTCTTGCTTTTCATGTGCTACTTGAGCCGGGCGACGAGTTCATCGCTTCGCGGCAGCTCTATGGCGGCTCAATTAATCAGTTCAACCACGCGTTCAAGAAGTTCGGCTGGAACGTAGTCTGGGCCGACGGCACGGAGCCCGCCAGCTTCGAGGCTGCTATCACACCGAAGACAAAGCTGATCTTCATCGAGTCGATTGCAAATCCTGGCGGAATCGTCCTTGACGTGCCCGCAATCGCGGGTGTGGCGAAAAAGGCTGGCGTTCCGCTCATTGTCGATAACACACTCGCCACCCCCTACCTCTTCCGTCCGAAAGAGCACGGCGCAGACATCGTTGTTCACTCGCTGACCAAGTTTATCGGAGGCCAGGGCAATTCGATCGGCGGCGCTATCGTCGATTGCGGCACCTTCGATTGGATGAAAAGCGGCCGCTATCCCATGCTGTCGCAGCCGAACCCGTCCTATCGCGGCATGGTGCTGGCGGAAACATTCGGTGATTTCGCATTCGCCATCGCAGCGCGCGTCCTCTCGCTTCGCGACCTCGGGCCAGCGCTCGCACCGCTCAACGCCTTCCTGTTCATCAATGGCCTGGAGACGCTGCCTTTGCGCATGGCCCGGCATTGCGAGAATGCGCTTGCCGTTGCCTCCTGGCTTGAGAAGCATCCCAAGGTCGAATGGGTAAATTATGCCGGGTTGCCCGGAAACCGCTACCATTCACTCGCCGAGCGGCTCATTCCAAAGGGCGCGGGCGCAGTCTTCACTTTCGGACTCAAGGGCGGGTACGACGCAGGCGTGAAGCTGGTCGCCAATGTGAAGCTTTTCTCGCATCTGGCCAATATCGGTGACACGCGCAGCCTTATCATTCACCCTGCATCGACGACGCACAGCCAACTCACGACGGAGCAGCGCAAGCTCGCTGGCGCAGGCGATGATGTGGTTCGCCTTTCCGTCGGGCTGGAAGACAGCGCCGATATTATCGGTGACCTCGATCAGGCACTTGCTGCCATATAGGCATCATCGTTGGCGCGCCGCACGGTCCATATTGAGAGCCCGAACACAATTATCGCATTGGCCTGATGGGCGAGCGCCATGCCGAGCGGTACGTCTAGGACGATCGTCAGCACCCCAAGCGCAATCTGCAGGAGAATTGCGCATAAGTGCGCCGCGATCGGCGCCCTCATGCCCGGATATGAACGCCATAAGAGTGCACCGAAAGCGGCAGCGAAAATTGCTATCACGTAGGCCAATATGCGGTGAGTGAATTGCGCCGTCAGGGGATTTTCGAAGAGATTCAGGTACCAGGGCGAGTAGACGTTCAGGCCCTCTGGAATGATCTCACCGTTCATCAAGGGCCAAGTATTCGAAGCATGGCCTGCCTTGAGGCCTGCCACGAAGGCACCGGCAATGATTTGCAGATAGACAAGGCACGCGAGCAGACCCGCTCCGCTCTTCAGCCATGTCCCCTGTTCCGCTTTACTTCCCGGCCTTGAAGCCTCCCGCGTGGAAAGACCGAGCCATAAGGCGTAGCCTCCAATCGCGACGGCGAGCGCAAGGTGCGCCGCAAGCCTGTATTGGCTGACCTCAACGCGGTCCGAAAGGCCGCTTTTCACCATGAACCAGCCAAGCGCGCCCTGCGCGCCGCCCAAAACGAAAAGCGCTCCGATGGGCACGATGGAACGCCGCGGAATGGAGCCTCGCGCAAGAAAATAGAGGAAAGGAAGCAGAAAGACGAAACCGATGAACCGGCCAAGCAGGCGATGGGTCCATTCCCACCAATAGATTGCCTTGAAGGCCGAAAGGCTCATGCCTCGGTTGATGAGTTCGTATTCCGGAATGTGCTGGTACTTCTGGAAAGTCTCCTGCCACGCCGCTTCGCTCAGGGGAGGAAAAACGCCAAGAATAGGCTGCCATTCCGTAATCGAAAGGCCGGACCCCGTAAGCCGTGTCGCGCCTCCCACCAACACCATGGCGAAGACAAGAGCCGCCACGGTGAAGAGCCAAACCCGAACCGGGAAAAGCCGCGCTGCATTGGTCACAGGGGAGGCGATTTCAGCGGCGGAAGCATTTGCCAAAGAAGTCATGCGGGAGGCGCACCAAAGGTTTCGCCGGAAGTAACCCCGGCGCCGCCAATCTTAAAGCTCGCTTATTGTCGCAAGTTACCAGACGCCACCAAGGAAGCCACATCAATAGATGTGCTCGAAGGGCGCCATCGGCCTGTCAGCCGAGAAGAAGGTCGAGGCCAGCGCATTGTCCAGCGGGCTCGCGTCCCAATCCCAGCGATAGCGGAAAGGGATATCCTGGTCGTAGGCGAAGCTGCTATACCCATATTTGCCGAAGCACCCATGAGCATGACGCGGAACCGCGTAGCAGTTGTAGGCGCACCAATTGCTGAATAAGCCTGAACCGCGGTGATGCCGATGCCGGTGATCGGTGACGTGGATTGCCGCTTCTGCGGTTCTTGCCATCCGAGGCGCGTGGACCGGTAAGGCGTTCCCATCTGCAGCGAAAACCGTCGCCACGAACGAAACTGCCGCAGCACATAAAAAACTTTTAGCCGCCATTTTTTGCAACTCCTAGGCTAAGCAGCCACCACTGTTCCTAGTCACCTCTGAAAAAAGCATAAAAGGCTGGCCGAAGGCACCTGCTAAAACAGCCAACCGAACAATCCGCCACCACCGCAGCCACCCCAGCCACAGGCGCTGCCCCAGCCGCAGCCGCCGCCGCAAGAGCCGCCTCTCCAGCCGCAACCGCCACCACAGCCACCGCCACCGCTCCAA
>JBAUNL010000662.1:0-6019 GCA_049579205.1 Rhodomicrobium sp.
TCGGCGTATCCTCATTCATGGTGGCTTCCCTCTCTTGCTCGCGTGGTTGCGTTTAGCCACCACCACTTGAGCCTGAGTCGGGGCCGCCAGCCCTCAATCAATTGTGCGAAACATTCTGTACGTCATCCTTTGGTCTCTTATGAGAGCGGGTAGGACGAGCGGCAACGCGCGCCGAAATGTTGAGCGCCACGGCGGCGCGAATAAGCGCCTTCAGCGCCTCTTCATCGATCCTTTCGTCCTCATGGACATCGATGGCGCGCCTCACATTGCCTTCGAGGCTGGAGTTGAAGAGGCGAATATACGACATTCGCGTTGGCGTTCGAACGTAGCGTCCACCCCTAAGCGGGCTGTGACATCTCTGAGGCAGGCGCAATAATGCGCACTAACTCCCTCAATGCACCATTCGCCGACTCAACCTCGTAGCTTCGTTCTTCGAGGGAATAGATTAGGACGACCGCCCCGATCACATCCGGTTCATGAAGATATAATGCTGCTTGAGTGACCGCCCGTTGAGACAGAGTGCGCAATCGTGTTGACGAAGAGGTCCTCTTAAGCTCAATAACGACCCGTTGCCCTCCCTTCTCAACAACAACATCCGCTTCTCGACTCGCGAAGCGCTTATTCTGGGAAACCGTCACGCCGGGGATGTTTGCAAGCTCTGCGGATACATCCCCCGCAAGCGCACCTTCGAGCCGATAGTAATCATGAGCCGGAGAATGAGTATGTCCGATTTCATCGATATGCGTGGAGGCGAACGACACAGCCTTTTGAGTAACTAACTCCAACAAGGGCGCTTCATTATCAGAAAGGGATACAGTAGCTGGTGGCGCAGAGGAAGCAATATTAAACGCAATCTTGCTATCAATTTGGTCGCACAGAACGATCGCAAACACGGTCACTGTTACAATAGCGAGTAAAGCTTCGTCTTCGTCAAAATCGAGAGTGTAGTCATGCGTTGACGGGTTCCGCCATTCTTGCCGATATCGCGTGAATTGGTCTAACACCTTTTTTCGGAGAAGGTTGCCAGACGCTAAGAACTTCTCAATGTTGGCAGGAGTTTCTTTTTGTGGATCCTTTCCGGCAAGAAGTCGGTAAGCCTCTTTAATACTTCCCTCAAAAGCTTGATTGCAACGAAAGATTACATCGGTGAAGAGCGTGTCATCAGCTTCGCTTTGACCACGATTGAGGTGACGCACAGCAGATTCGATATGGAGCTTTACTGCACGTAAACCATCTATATGCGCCCCGGAGGGAAGCTCCTTAATTTTCTTGTCGAGGATTTCTTGGACATCCATGGTTGCCTCAGGGGTCCGGAAGCGGACACTCTCGTTTAACTGCCAAATTTGGAAAGCATAGTGCGCCGACAGTTTCTGCGTCGCGATCTTCGTGGCTTGCCGACTAATGACTTGGCGCGCGCTCACGCCAACACTCGTTTACAGGGCAATTGGCTGGCTTGCTTCACCTAAACGGCGAGCTGAGCTTCGTCAAGCTGATGGTGTCGAAGTAGCGCGTGTCCCTGCTCCTGGACTTGCCTGGCGGGACAGGACGCGGCGACGTGAAGCGGAAGAATGCCACTTTGACGTAGTTCGTGAAGCAAAGGATGCCGAGAAACCAGCCCTGGCCATTGCGTTCATCCGCAGATGCCGACGCTATGCAACTCGGCAAACAGGGCCTAAAAGAAGGGACAAGCCTCAAGGAGCAAAATGGTATGCGCATCGTCATCACCGGCGCCGCCGGCATGCTTGGGAGAATGCTTACAGAAAGGCTCGCCAGCGAAGGGCGGCTTGGCGGACGCGAAATCACATGCTTGACTTTGCATGATACCTCCGTCGGGGCGCCCCTCGCCGGCGGAGCGATGACTGCGGAGACCTTTGCCGCCGACCTGGCCGACCCAGCCACGGCTTCAAGGCTGATCGCGGACCGCCCGGAGATCATCTTCCATCTCGCGGCGATTGTTTCGGGCGAGGCCGAGGCAGACTTTGAAAAGGGCTATCGCATCAATCTCGACGGAACGCGCTATCTCTTCGAGGCCATTCGCGCGGCTGGCGCGGGTTACAGGCCGCGGCTGGTCTTCGCCTCATCCATCGCCGTTTTCGGCGCGCCATTCCCCGAAGCCATCGGCGATGACTTTCACACCACTCCGCTCACAAGCTATGGCACCCAAAAAGCCATTTGCGAGCTGCTCCTGTCCGACTACACGCGCCGGCGGATTTTTGACGGCATTGGCCTGAGGCTGCCTACGCTCAGTGTCAGGCCAGGCAAGCCGAACAAGGCAGCCTCGGGCTTCTTCTCAGGCATTATCCGTGAGCCTCTGGCCGGCATGGAGGCTGTGCTGCCGGTGGGCGAAGACACACGCCACTGGCATGCCTCTCCACGGTCTGCGGTTGGCTTTCTCGTTCACGCGGCGGAGCTTGATAGTGAAAGGATCGGGACGCACCGCAATTATACGATGCCCGGCCTCTCCGTTACAGTCGGCGAACAAATTGCGGCGCTTGAGCGCTCGGCAGGCGAAACGGCGGTTCACCTTATTCGCCATGAACCAGATCCGACGATCATGCGGATTGTTTCCGGATGGCCGCGCAACTTCGATGCGCAGGCGGCGAAAGACCTTGGCTTTTCAACTATCGAAAAAACATTCGACGACATCATTCGGATCTATCGGGACGAGTCCGGTATCTAAGTTCGCTCAAAGAATGTACTTTGCCTCGATGTTTATCGAGGTGTTTCCATTTATATCGAAGCGTCCCTGTTCGAAACTTGGCTTTCCGAACAGGCGCGGGTTGTTGGAAATCGCTATACCTTCCGTCGGAATGCCGATGAAGTTGGTATCAAGCTGCCCATTTCCGTTCTCGTCATGGATTGCGGCAACCGCGTAAATGCCGTCCTTAAGGCCTTTGAAAGTTACGGAGGCTTTGCTGCCGCTGATAATGGCGTTCGCGGACCGGACGGGGCGCCCTTTCGTGCAATCTGGAAACTGCGCGCTGTCCGAGCTCTCAGCAGAAAATACGCACAGCAGGATCTGTCCTTGATTGCTTCGAAGGTTATCGACAGTAATCGTCAGGTCCGCAGCCGCACAGCTCAACGAGGAAAAGCCGGCGAACAGGGAAGCAGCGATAAAACCCAGAGTTTTCATTGGGAAGGTCCATTCGGAAACAAGCACTTGCGGGCGGGTGCGATTTTTTTGCAAGTGCCGGGACCTTTCGGGCGGTTTTATGGAAACGGGCAACCACTCATTCGAGCGGGTTCAGACCCCCCATAGCCAGGGCGAAGGAGCATCTTTTGCGAAGGCGGCCCGCGAGCCATCTAGCCAAACGGACCCGCTAGCGACAAGTCTCAGCGCAAAAGGATAAAGCCGGTGTTCCATGGCGAGGATGCGGGCGGATAGGGTTTCCTCGTCGTCGATTGGGAGCACGGGTACCGCTCCCTGCGCGACAATTGGGCCGGCGTCCATCTCCTCGCTGACGAAATGCACTGTTGCACCCGAGATGCGCACTCCCGCCTCAAGGGCGCGAGCTTGAGGATGCAGGCCTCGAAAGGCAGGCAGCAGCGACGGATGGATGTTAAGCTGCCGCCCACGCCATTCCCTGACAAAGGCGCTTGAGTGCAAACGCATAAAGCCGGCGTTGCAGACGAGATCCGCTCGCGCCTCCTTCAAAGCCAGGGTCAAGCAGCCGTCAAACTCTTCGCGACCTCCAAAAGCCTTATGATCGATGACGCGCGTTCCAATCCCGGCTTCCCGGGCGCGTGAAAGCCCCAAAGCGTCGGCCTTGTTGGAAATGACGAGCACGATTTCGGCAGGATAGGCAGGAGCCTGGCATGCCTCGATCAGGGACGCGAGGTTACTGCCGCGCCCGGAAATAAGCACACCAACGCGCTTGCGCCCGCTCATTTGCAGGCTCCGAGCGTGCCGAGAAACTTGACTGCCGGTTCCTCGCTCGCACGCTTTTCGATGATGCCGATTGGAAAGGCCTTGTCCCCATGATCTACAAAGCATTTGACGGCAGCGCTGGCATTTCCGGGGCCCAAAATGGCAACGAAGCCAACGCCGCAGTTGAAGGTTTTGAGCATCTCTTCTTGCCCCACCTTACCGGCCTCCGCCAGCCAATGGAAAACAGGATGGCAGCGAACGGCCCCGAGATCGAAGTCCACACCCATTCCTTGCGGCAAAACCCGCGGCACGTTTCCGGGAAGGCCGCCGCCAGTTATGTGAGCGAAAGCCTTCACAATCCCCGCCGAATGAACCGCAAGCGCCGCTTTCACATAGATCCGGGTCGGCTCAATAAGCGCCTCTCCAAGGGAGCGGGATGGGTCGAAAGGGGCAGGGTCCTCCCAGCGAAGGCCATTGTCGCGAACCACCTTCCGGACAAGAGAAAACCCGTTTGAATGCAGGCCCGAGGATGCGACTCCGATAACCAGATCGCCCGCTTCTATATCGTCGCGCGGGAGAAGATGGCCGCGCTCCGCCGCGCCGACGCAAAAGCCGGCGAGATCATAATCGCCCGGCGCGTAAATGCCGGGCATTTCGGCGGTCTCCCCGCCAATCAAAGCTGCGCCTGCCAGTTTGCAGCCCTCCGCCATGCCTGCGACGACGCGGGCAGCCACTTCCAGTTCCAGCTTGCCGCTCGCGAAATAGTCGAGGAAGAACAGCGGTTCCGCTCCCTGCACAACGACGTCGTTCACACACATTGCAACAAGATCGATGCCGATCCCGTCATGCAGGCCGGTCTCGGCTGCAATTTTGACCTTGGTGCCCACGCCATCGTTCGAGGCAACAAGAATTGGATCGGCGAAACCCGCGGCTTTCAGATCGAAAAGACCGCCGAACCCGCCAAGTGCCGCGCCTGCACCAGGGCGGGCGGTTGCCTTGGCAAGTGGCTTTATTCTTTCGACAAGAGCATCGCCCGCGCCGATGTCGACGCCTGCCTCGGCATAAGACCCCTTCGATTCCGGCTGCATGTAACGGCTCCGTCGTTCTGCCCTTGGCCCCGCTACCGTTTCCGAAGTGGCGCCGCCGAGTTAGCCATGGGACGATGCGGTCATCAAAAAATCGTCGCGTTCGCTGGCTACAGGCGATGCTTGAAGTACCCAAGGACACCTATTAAACACGGGCTATCACGCAGGGTGTGCAGCAATCAAGTGCCGCCACTCCGGCGAGCGGGGGTTTCATCCATGGCTTTGATCACCAAAGCGAGATTTCTGGCCGGCGCCGCCTTCGCGGTACTTACGCTAAACGGTCCTGCCTTTGCTCAGCAGCGGCTTGCCAGCGTCTTTACTGTTGCGAATGTGAGCGCGGAGGCCGAGGCTGCCAATTCCGTCGATGCAAAAAAGTTGGCTACTCAGACCGCGGAAGGCCGGGCATTCCAGCTACTCGTCGGACGCCTTACGGACTTCCGCGCGAGTTCGCGCCTGCCCGAGCTTCCGCAAGGGGAAATCGAGGCGCTGGTTTCGGACATCGCTACTTCGGGCGAAGGGGTCTCCGCCACAAATTATGTCGCCAATTTCGGCGTTTCGTTCTCCGAACGCGCCGTTATGCAGCTTTTCGCGCGCAACGGCATCGTACCGATCCTGGATCGAGGCCCCGAAATCCTCATCGTCCCTGTTTTCATAGAGGATGGCGCCGCGGTAACCTCGGATCGTAATCCTTGGCGCGGCGCGTTGCTTCATCTCGATCTCACCCACGCTCTTGTTCCCGCGAGGGTCGCGCCGGTCCGCAGCGACCTTGGCGCAGCCGTAGCGAGAGCTTACGCCGCCAACCCCACCGCTGCGCTGGAAACACTCAAGACCCAATATCATACGTCGCAATTGTTGCTCGCGCTTGCCGAGTACGAAGGAGCCAGCGATGCGATAAGCCTTAAGCTTGCCGGAGATGACTCCAGCGGCCTCCTCACTCTACAGAGGAAAGTAAAGGTGAAGGATGCCACGGACGAAACAATCATGCAGACGGCTGCAAGGCTGGCTTTCGACACTATCCAGGAACGCTGGAAGCTGACCCGCAATTCCTATACCGGCCCCGTCAGCG
>JBAUNL010000663.1:0-3452 GCA_049579205.1 Rhodomicrobium sp.
GAGACACCGATCAGAACAACACACAGAGAAGAACGAAACAAAAGCATTCACGCCTAGTGACGTGCCCCTGATTGCGCCGTGCCAGTCAGTTTTCCCGTTCAGTGGCAAGACCAGCCGAAAGCCACGACATCTTTGTGTTCAGGACACTGTGTTATATGGCCACAACCTGCATCTCCAAACATAAAGGGGACGCCATCTTCGGAATCGACCTGGAAAACGTGGACCATTCTCTGTCCGCAACGAGGGCAAGCCGGATATCCGGCGTTCTGTATCCATGCGGGCCAGCCAGCGAGCTTGTCGCCGAGCTCACTATTGGCGATCGTCTCGGCCAGATAGTCGTCCTGAATCTCCTCCAACACCAAGTCCAATTCTGCGCATTCGAGTTTCACGGTCCCGGCTTTGAAGTTGTAGGTGTATCTCAGGCCCAGTGCCTCATGTTCACAGGGCTTGGGCAGATCAGTGAACCGGGTCCAACCGGTGATCCGCCTTGCTGGAAAGATACAGTATCGATTCGGCATGCTCCTTATCAAGCCGCTCCCTTGGGGATGCACCACCCGGACGCGGCTGAGATCATCTGCGAAGGGTTCCCACCCACCGAACCCTTGGCATTCATCGCGGCAGCAATAGAACAATTGCAGCAGCCCCGTTCCGAACGTTTCGAAGACGAGGCCAACAATGACTGGAAGTGACATATTTATAAGTTATGTGACAGCCGACCGCGACTTCGCCCAGGAACTGTATGAGGATCTTTCAAGCGCGGGTTACACCGTGTGGTGGGATCAGGAGTTGTTGGCCGGGGAAGGATTTGCAGCCAAGATTGACCAAGAAATACACTCATCTAAGTGCGTAATCGTCCTATGGTCCGAGGACTCGGTTCGCTCACGATGGGTTGTCGGAGAAGCTGAAACTGCGGCTCATATGAATAAGCTCATTCCGCTGCTCCTGAACCAAACCGATCCCAGGAAGATCGCTTCGCCGGGATTGCGCGCCATTCAAGCCATCTCCTTTCGTGACCGCAAAGGGCTACATCGTGCGCTAGACGCATTTATGAATGCTCCTTCTACGCGTGACTCTATATTCGCCAAGTACAGGCGGAACATCAACCAATCCATTCGGAACGTACGCCGAGGCTTCACCCCATTACGGCTTTTATCCGCTGTTTTATTGGTCGTGCTTGGAGGAGTGTTCATACATGATTATCTCAGCTGGCTCAAAATACAGGCGTCCATGAACCACGCCGACTATGAAGCATATCTCAATGGTTCTCCGCCACATATATTTGGCAGTGTCGCGCACGCCCGGATTTCCGGTAAGGATGAATTTGAAAAACTTACAGCATCGGCTTTGGCAGAAGAGTTCAATAGTTTTGCACGATAAGCGAGTGCGTTGCGGAGCGCGCGTGGTTAAACTGAGCCTAAGCTTAACGTAGAGATGGTTGGGCGGCGCGCTTCTCAGGTCCGCGACCTATGTGCTGCTGCGGCCCAGATTTTCCGGCGCTTGAACACCCCGCTGCGCGTCTGTCTTCGCGTCTAGATCTTTCACTTGCTCGGCCTTTTGCTCGACCGTAAGCTGTATCATCGCATTATTGAGTGGGGGACGCCGTGCGGCAGGGTGTGGGTGGCTGGTGCGTGATCGGGTTAAAGCGCGTAGTGTTGATGGCACTCTGCCTTGCCGGGCTTTGCTTGTCCACGTTGGCAAACACCTGCGATCCAACACCACCCCCGCCCGCTGCCGGGAAAAACGTCTGGCACTGCGCCAATGACTCCGACACCGTTGTTGTGTTTGTGCACGGACTTTACTCCGACAATGTGGCTGCATGGAAAAGCCTTGCCTCCCAAGATGCGGGCTCCGGTACCTACTGGCCGAACCTTGTCCTGGCAGACAATAATCTCAAGCAACCTTCCGTCTATCTCGCAGGCTTCTACACCGAGCTCGGCGGAGCGAAGTATGGCATGAAGGACGCCGCGAATGAGCTCTATAGCGCACTTTCGACGCCGTCCGGCCCGCAGCCTTCCGTCCTTTCCAAGAAGAATATCCTCTTTGTAGCTCATAGCCTGGGCGGCGTCATCGTTCGCGATGTCCTTGTTCACCGCACGGACGCGTTCGCTGGCAAGCGTGTGGGACTGCTGCTTGTCGCATCGCCTTCCGGCGGATCGCACTACGCCCAGTTTCTCGCCTCAGCCGCTGCGGTTGCGGGGGACCAGCTGGTTAAAGAACTTGCGATCGACAGTCCATTCCTGCAGCAGCTTCACGTCGATTTTTTAGAGCTACTGGGGAAACAGCGCATACCCGGACTGGTGGGGACAGAGCTTATTGAAAACCGTATGATCGACTCAAATATGCTAGGCGGCAGTCCAGCCATGTGGGTGGCGGCGAAGATATGGGGCCGGATCGTAGAGAAGGAATCGGCCGCTAGGTATTTTGCCCGCCAGATTGTTATTCCAAATTCGGATCATTTTACGATCGCGCGCCCAACTGGGCTCAACGATTACGCGCATCGGGAGCTAGTATCCCTCTTCAACAGGATGCAGGCAGTTGCTAACCCATCATGCGAACCGCCATCCAGCTTCCGTCTTGTTCTCAACGTAAACTCTAAATCTCCAGAAATTATGCCAGTCGGCATCTCAGAAGACTTCAAGGCGCACTTGCCACTATTGAAGCTATTGAGAACGAAGCCTGACGGGACGCTCGTTCCAGGGCTCACTGATGAGGCGAACCGCGATCCCACAACCAAAAGACATCTGTTTTCGCCAGGCGCCCCTTTTCCGTGTCCTGGAGAGGCCTTCCGGGCAAAGCTCTTGTCCATTCCTATTACAAGCCACCTGGATGCACGCGATCCTGAGTTGACAGACCTGTGTTTTCGACGGTCGGCGATAAAGATCGCTGAGCAGTCGGCATTTCTCCGTTGTACCCATCCAGGGCACTGCCAGCCCGACCACGAGGCACCTGGTTTGGCCGAATCATGCGTGAAAATAGGATGGTGGTGGCCGGAGTTGATCGAGAGTGCGCATGGGCAAGAACGGCAGGAGGGATCCCCGTTCTGGGCAGCCCCTTCGCTCTCAACCCTCATCAACCTTCCCGCAGAGGATAAGCCCGGCTACGCAGAGTTTACAATCCGCTCTGGCGCTATTGCAGGCATCTCCGGGGCGAACGGCATATCGTTCGGACTGATCGTGAACAGCGTGCCAGTTTATTTTGACGGCGTGAAGCCCCATACAGAGGTGATGCCCTTCAATAGTGCAGACGGCGTGCGGTTTACGTTCGGCATCGAAAATCTTGGTTTCACCGGCGGCGAGGACGGCTATGAGCGGCTCGAACTGGAAGTGCGGTATTGGAAAGACGGGAAACTGGTCAAGGAAGCCAAGCTGAATCGTCTTTACGTGTCTTACCGGCATGCCCGTCTTGAGCGGATCGAGCAGGCCGATGGTGATATATACGAGTGGGTGGGATAC
>JBAUNL010000664.1:0-5632 GCA_049579205.1 Rhodomicrobium sp.
CCATCTCTCGTTGTTATCGACAATCAGCCTGCAATCCTTCAGGTCGGAGACCAGGTACCCGTTCAGACCGCGCAGGCAGTAAGCACATCCGGGGGTGGGGCACCTCTCGTCAATACGTATAGTTATATTGATACCGGAGTGATTCTCCGCGTCACGCCTCACATTCATCGCGGCAGCGACGTAAGGCTCGACATTGAGCAAGAGGTTAGTCAAGTTGCCCAAAACGGTGGTACGACAACCTTAACGCCTACGATTTCGCAGCGCAAAATGAAAAGCGCTGTATCTGTAAGAGACGGTCAAACCCTTCTCCTTGCAGGCCTGATAAGCCAGCAAAGGACACAAGAGAAAAGCGGTATCCCAGGCTTAGTGGATATTCCCATGCTAGGAAATCTTACTTCGAACACAAGCAACGGAGCTAGTCGCACGGAACTTATTGTGTTTGTTAAAGCTCAGCTCATCCGAAACGGATCCGACGCTCGGCAAATAGCTGAAGGCTTGCGGAGCAAGATGCCTGGCCTAAACGCCTGGTAGATGAACAGGAGCGCTTACGTCATAGCTGCTTCCGCAGTGTGGAAGTGATCAACGTCAAAGTCCTGTGGCCTGATAAACTCGGACCCTAACTGCATTTCTTGTAAGGCAAGGCTTCCACCAGCATTTCTTGCTCGCGCGCAACCGCTTTTCGCTCTTGACGCAAATAGCTGGCGACTGCTGCTGCCAGACCCGGATCAGCGAAATGATGCGCGCTGTAGGTCGTGACAGGCACATAGCCCCGCAAAAGCTTATGCTCGCCTTGGGCGCCTGCCTCGACATTCGGGAGTTTGTGCGCAATCGCAAAATCCATGGCCTGGTAATAACACGCTTCGAAATGAAGAAAGCTGTGAGACTCGATGCAGCCCCAATAGCGCCCGTAGAGTGTGTCGCCGCCAATGAAGTTCAGGGCACCGGCGACATAGGTCCCGTCCCGCTTTCCCATGATGAGAAGGATACGATCCGCCATGCGCTCGCCGATGAGGCTGAAAAAGGTGCGATTGAGATAAGGAGAGCCCCATTTGCGGCTGCCGGTGTCCATATAGAAGTGAAAGAAAGCATCCCAATGCGCTTCTTTGATATCGGAGCCTATGAGCCATTCAAGGGTGACGCCTGACCCTCTCGCCTGTTCCCTTTCCTTGCGTATGGTCTTGCGCTTACGGGAAGCCAGGACAGAGAGAAAATCATCGAAGCTCCCATAGCCACGGTTATGCCAATGATATTGCGTATCGGTCCGCTGAAGCATTCGCAGTTGCCCGAGCGCGTCCCATTCCTCTTTCGGTGCAAAAGTCACGTGCCAAGAGGAGGCGCGGCTTGCCTTGGTCAATTGCATGGCGGCCGATGCCAGCCTTGACCGTGCCTGATCCGTGGGAAACTTCGGATTGATCAGCATGCGCGGCCCCGTGACGGGCGTAAAAGGCACAGCGGTTTGAAGCTTTGGGTAATAACGCCCGCCCGCCAGCTCATACGCGCGCGCCCAGGAATGGTCGAAAACATATTCGCCATGGGAATGGGACTTGAGGTAACAGGGCATTAGCGCTGCCAGCGAACCATCCTCATCCCTGAGAGCAAGATGGGATGGAAGCCATCCGGTCTTCGCCGAAACCGAGCCACTCTCCTCAAGCGCTGACAGGAAGCTATGCGATAGGAATGGATTGAAAGCGCGGCCAGCAGGGTTAGCCAGCCAGTCCCAATCGTCTTGGCGAACTTCGCGCACGCTTTTTAATACGCTGACGCTCAAGGCGCGCTCTTACCGTCCACGATGCGGCTCCTAGAAATACTGAAACGGCGCAAGAAGGTCCCCGGCTAGGAAATGGCGCCGGGAAGCCCGATGTCAACTTTGGCCCTTCACCATTCGCGGAATGGCTTAGCTTCTCCCATATATGGCGGCAATTGAACGCGGCCGGAATAGGGCTGTTATTTTTCGTGAAGCCAGCTATCAAGGTTGCGGAAGAACGTAAGCCGGAAGAAGACGAATGAAAAGCATGAACCTGCGCATCACGATCCCGATTTCCATCTGCGCTGCTATGGCCGGCCTCGTGGAGCAGCTAGCCGATGCACAGGTGGCCCCGCCTCATGCCATCACGCTGGCATCTCACCGGGCCGTCTATGACTTGTCGCTCGATGAGACTGGGGCAGGTTCGAACGTCACCGACATAAGGGGTCAGCTCATTTACGATTTCAGCGGGACAGGTTGCCAAGGATATACTCTTAACACCCGGCTTGTGACCGAAGTTTTCGACCGCGAAGGCAAGGCAAGCATGACTGACATCCGATCGGAGAGCTGGGAGGATGCGGAAGGGAAGCGTTTTCGATTCAATACTTCCCAATATGCCGACAACAAGCTCAGCGAAAGCACAAAGGGAGTGGCGCGTCATACAGGACACAATCAGGACCACGTCATCGTAGATCTGGAGAAGCCGAAAAGGGCGGTGCTTGATCTATCCGGGCAGATACTCTTTCCCACCCAGCATTCCATTGCGCTGCTCAAAGCCGCGCTCGCTGGGCAGCAACGCCTGCAGGCGAACATTTATGATGGCTCTGAGAAAGGAACCAAGGTCTACGAGACGACGAGCATTATCGGCCCTCCCATGCAGCTGAGTGCCAATTCGGAGCTTCCTCAAGTAAAAAACTCAGAAGTACTGGGCACCATCCCCTCATGGCCCGTTGTCGTGAGCTACTACGAACAGGGGCCTAAGAAGGATGCACTGCCTTCTTATGAAGTTTCCTTTCGCATGTACGAAAACGGGGTTAGCCGCAAGCTTAAGCTCGATTACGGAACTTTCTCTTTAAAAGGGGAGTTGTCGGCTATTGAATTCCTTCCGCAAAAGCCTTGCCCATAATCGCTGCACCCCTGTTCCGGTAAAGTGTTCAGGTTCCGGTTAGACTTAATTAACATTTCCCGGTAATGATGGGCGACGCAAATGCTTAATTGTCTAGCTGCCGATGCGCTTTCATTCATTTTCCAGACGGCCAGTTTTCCGAGGTCTGGCCAGCGGGGGGCGGGCTGAGAACATCCGGCTAAAGGCAGGCAGCCCTTCTATGGCTAAGACTATCCTTATCGTCGAAGATAACGAGCTGAACATGAAGCTCTTTCACGATCTTCTCGAAGCTCACGGTTACAAAACTATTCAGACCAGAAACGGTATCGACGCAATCGCTCTGGCGAGGAAGCACAGACCTGACCTGATTGTGATGGATATTCAACTGCCAGAAGTTTCGGGGCTGGATGTAACAAAATGGCTAAAGGAAGACGACAGCCTGCGTCACATCCCAATTGTAGCCGTCACGGCCTTTGCGATGAAGGGTGACGAGGAGCGGATTCGGGAAGGCGGCTGCGAAGCCTATGTCTCAAAACCGATTTCTGTCTCCCGCTTCCTAGACACGATCCGGCAGTTTATGCCCGCCTCCTTGGCCTGAGTGCCTGGGGAAAACGGGGAAAACTTTCGCCAGGCTCGAAATTGCGAAAAAACCCAGTGCTTTTCGGGGATTATATGCCCGAAGAGGAGAATCTGTTTCGCGAACAGGGCCTTGAACCAGGAAACCACGGAGCATTGCACGGAACTTGTGCGAGGTTCGTTGGAAGCTTGTTAAGCAGTTTTAGTGCAACTCGCCACAACTAAGGCGGAAAGGTGTCGATCAGCCCTTGCCAATATGCCACAAGTGATCATAATGAAGCGAGGTGAATACCCTGCGGAGTGCTCAGGTCCGCCGCATCTCCTGGGTCCGTGGGGCATGACCGAAGCCTCTATGCGTCGCAACACTAGACGGTTTCGGATAGGCTGTTGGATCACGCCCTCTTGATCCAACGGCGCAAAGATCAGCTCCGTGTCTTAGATCGGACTTACCCCGCTGCCGATGGATGCGGAGCTGATCATCTCTGCGCTAAGGATGCTGCCGGGAAGGTGGCGTAATGGTCAGTAGGAGGGCCCTACTTAATCTTGGATTCTTTGAACTCTACGTGCTTCTTCACAACTGGATCGTATTTTTTAAGAACGAGCTTTTCAGTTAGATTCCGCGGGTTCTTGTTGGTGACGTAGTAGTATCCGGTGCCGGCGGAGCTCACTAATTTGATTTTCTGCGTTACAGGCTTAGCCATGATAGATTCCGAAGTGCTCCAAAGAGGGTGAAAGTGGCCAAGTTGAGGGGGGATGTCAAGCGTAAGGTGACCATAATTCACCCCGCATGTAAAAGCCGCCAACTGCGGGAGTAAGCATGCCAGCTATGCAGCCTTGTCCCTGATAGCAATTGCATCTGACGCCCCCGGCAGAACATCCTCCTCGCCACCGAAGCCATGCATATTATTTGCCCATTGTAGGCCTACGATGGCACCTTTGACGCGTGGGAGTATAATTAGGCTCAAGATCACTGTCAGCGGCAGCCAGATCAAGAGGTGCAGCCAGACCGGCGGGCCATATGCAATCTCCACCGCCATTAGCAACGGCAGGACAATGTGACCCACAATGACGATCGTAAAATAAGGCGGCGCATCGTCAGCGCGATGATGCTTGAGTTCCTCCCGGCAGACCGGGCAGATGTCGAACACGCGCAAATAAGAAGTGAATAGTGTGTGCAAGCCGCATTGGGGACAGCGCTGTCTGAAACCTCGCAACAACGCCGGGAACACCGCGCGGCGCGCTTTGGCGGCCTCCGGATTTGTCCAAACTGCCGAGGCGGCCGTTGCCGGCTCATGTTCCTTAGTCATCTTTTCCATCATGGAGTCCCCACCGCCGGCATTCTATTCCGAGGCTGAAGTTCGCCCCCCACCCCGGTTCCCGCCTTGTCCGCTATGGTTGCGCCTAGCGCGGGTTCTTCCTGCCAAACCCTGGCTTTGGCGTTTGCCGCTCTGCTTGCGATTCGATCTTCCCATTGAGGGAGAGGATCGGCCATCGCTAAGCATTTCAAAACGGAGCGCGCCCGCGGAAGGGTTAGAAGCCACAAGCCGTACTTCGACTTTATCGCCAAGCCGGAAGCTTTCGCCAGTGCGATCTCCAACAAGCGCATGGGCATTCTCAATATGCCGGTAGAAATCGCGCCCAAGGGATGCAGCGGGCACGAATCCATCGGCGCCGGTGCCGTCGAGCTTCACAAAAAGGCCGAAGCGGGTAGCGCCCGAGATGCGCCCTTGAAAGGTTTCTCCGACGCGCTCCGCAAGGTGCATTGCAATCAGCCTCTCGACCGTCTCCCGCTCGGCTGACATGGCTTTGCGTTCACTTTGCGAAATGGCCTCGGCAATCCGGTCCAGCTTCGATCTCTCCGCGTCCGAGAGGCCACCCTCCCCTAATCGGAAAGCGCTGACGAGCGCCCGGTGCACAATCAAATCCGCATAGCGCCTGATTGGCGATGTGAAATGAGCGTAGCGGCGCAGATTCAAGCCGAAATGGCCCAGATTGCCGGGCCTGTAGTCAGCTTGAGCCTGGGAACGCAAGACAATTTCATTCAGCAGCTCTTCGTGTTCCGTGCCAATGGCCTTGGCGAGGATTCGGTTGAACTGTCCCGGCCGGTTAAAGCCCGTTTTTGGGGCGTTAATCCCGATGCTGGCCAAAAACTCGCTGAGCGCCACCAGCTTTTCGGACGATGGTGCATCGTGCACGCGATAGATCAG
>JBAUNL010000665.1:0-1615 GCA_049579205.1 Rhodomicrobium sp.
GGCATGATGTCCGAATCGGGTCAACAGCACGCCTACGGCTGCCTATCTTTTTGTTTCTGCTTTTAGATCTGAAAGCGGTCGACTTCTCCGAAACGCCGGAACTGTGGAGGAGGGCCATAACTGGCAATTCCGCGGGCCTGGGCCAGAGCCCCCAGAATCTCGGCGGGGGCCTTCCTCCGCAATTCGAGAATGGAGCCGTAGCAGAGGACCTGCTCTCGAACAAATATGGGCACGGGGTTCATTTCTGGGATTTGCGGGCCCGAAAGGATGTGCAAACGATCGACCTCGGCGTCAACCACCAGATGGTGCTCGAGGTGCGCCCGGCCCACGACCCGATCCGCGAATATGGCTTCTTAGGCGTCTTTGCCGACACCGCCAATCTCGAGGGCTCGATCTGGACCCGGTCGAGGGACGGTGGCAATTTTCATATGGAAAAGACCGCGACGATCCCGACCGAACTCGCGCCTTGGGATCTCAAAGCCGCCCTGGCGCAAATGAGATCGAGAGAACAGCGGCAGGTCCGGTTTTGATGCTGTGGACGGCCTTAACCCGAACTGAGGTACTCTATCGGCGGAAGCCGGGATGGAGGGCACGATGGCGCTTGTTGCAACCGTAGGATTGGATATCGCAAAGACTGTCTTTCAGGTTCACGGAGTTGATGCCGCGGGGCAGATTATCGTTAGCCGTCGTCTTGCACGTGGGCGCGTCCTGGCGTTTTTCGAAAAGCTGGCGCCCTGTCTTGTCGGGATCGAGGCTTGCAGCAGCTCGCATTATTGGGCGCGTGAACTGATTGCACGCGGGCATGAGGTCCGTTTGCTGCCGGCGCAATATGTGCGGCCCTATGTGAAACGCGGGAAGAACGATGCTGCTGACGCCGAGGCGATCTGCGAGGCTGTCGGGCGGCCCACGATGCGCTTTGTACCCGTAAAGACGCCCGAGCAGCAGAGCGTGATGATGTTGCATCGTGTGAGGTTGATCCTCAACCGCCAACGGACTCAGCTCTCGAATTCCATTCGAGCTCATCTTTCTGAGTTCGGCATTGTTGCGCCCGTCGGGCGGCGCGGTATCGATCAGCTTCTTGCCGTCATCGCAGACGAGAAAGATGCACGCGTGCCCACCGATGCGCGCGTTTGCCTACAGATGCTGGCAGCGCAGCTCGCCGTGGTAACGAAACAAATCCTTGAAAATGATAGGCGTGTCCGCGCGAGCGCGCGCGAGACCGAGCTTGGCCGCCGATTGATGGAAGTTCCTGGCGTTGGCCCGCTGCTGGCAAGCGCCTTCATAGCCACCATCGCCGATCCGGCAGCCTTCAAGACAGGGCGCGACTTAGCCGCCTGGATTGGCCTGGTGCCAAAACAAAACTCAAGCGGCGGAAAAGAGCGGCTTGGCAGCATCACAAAAGCCGGAAACCGCTATCTCAGGCAGATGCTCGTCGTGGGAGCCATGGCGGTGATTCGCTATGCCGAGAGACACGGGACCCGGCGTCCCTGGCTCGTTCAGTTGATGCAGCGCCGGTCAACAAAGGTCGCGGCGGTTGCGCTGGCTAATAAAACGGCGCGCATAATCTGGGCCTTGATGACAAGCGGTGAACGCTATCGCGAGCCCATAGTTACAG
>JBAUNL010000666.1:0-1754 GCA_049579205.1 Rhodomicrobium sp.
ATCATGTTCAGCGCCGTGAAGCTCGACCCCATACCCAAATCCAGCTGCCCCGCGCTAACAAGAAGAGGAAGATTAACGTCTGGCCCGCCTGGCTTTAGCTCGACGTCAAGGCCGGCTTTATCGTAAAGACCCGCGGCCTTCGCCTGGAAGAAGCCGCAATGCTCACCTTCCGGCAGCCAATTCAGTCCGAACCTTAGCTTTTCCGCTGCGCAGGCTCCGCTGGCTTGAATGAGAGCCACAAGCATAACCAACCCGGCGGTGAGCAGAGGCAGGCCTAGTCTACTGTTCATCATTGCAATCCCCCCTATTCCTACGGCGGAGCAACAACTGTGCCAATCCTTTAGGTTGAGTCTTGCTGCTCACGTGTAGCAATAACCCCTTGGGATTGCTTCGCTCAGGCGTTTGCCAGGAAGCGGCGAGGTCTCGCGAGTTTTGCGGTGAACCTAGTTCCGTGCTTCACGCTGGAGCTCA
Source organism: Rhodomicrobium sp. (assembly GCA_049579205.1). GTDB lineage: Bacteria > Pseudomonadota > Alphaproteobacteria > Rhizobiales > Rhodomicrobiaceae > Rhodomicrobium. Next base: position 472 of record JBAUNL010000666.1, read on the forward strand.
GCACGAGCGTCGCAAGCCTCCGAGTCGCCGGCAACACCAACGACTCAGACAAGATGTTCCTCGGCGTCCAGTTCGACACCAAGATGGTTCTGGACGACGGCTGGGCACTGACCCCCTATGTGCGCCTGTCTTGGGAGCATGAGTTCAGCACTGATCGCAGCATCACCGCTTCGCCGATTTCTCGCTGCCTCGGTCGAGCTTTACCGTCTATGGGACCTCTGCTGCGGCGGACGTTGCCCGGCTCAACACCGGCTTCAAACTTGATATCACTGCGAATGGCGCTCTCTTCGCTTGCTTCGACGGTGAATTCTCAGACCGCGGCAATCGCTACGCAGGCACGCGGCGTGAAGATCCGCTTGTAGCCTGAAGCTGGGAGACCCTGCCCACTGCGTTAGCAAAAAAGGCGGCATTCATTGCCGCGTTGTTTTCTGAGTTTCGTTTCGAATTCAATCGTGCAGCTAGTTTGGCACAGTGCCTTCGGGCCGGGCAGCGCATTGACTCAACTCCTGACCCAAATGGATTGCCACTTCCGTTATTGGCCCGGAACGCCAGTTTGCACTTGGCCAGGCCTGGTCGTCAGTCGGGGTTAAGCGGCCGTTGTCGCGAAGCCGCTCGACCGCCGAGTTTGACCCACGACAGAAATCGCCTCAGGTCGCCCCGTGCTCCATGAGAAGACGCAAAATCTCTTCTTGCTGCGCCTTCGCCTCAGCTGATCCTAAAGCGCCGCGGCCGGTGTTCCGAGTTTCGAGAAGCATCGGTGTCGAGCCGTTCCTGTTGGCGGCCCGTGGGGCAGCAGCACCATCGATGAGCGCTCCCACGGCAGCAGCGCGGCGATTGCGTACCGCGCGGTGCAACGGAGCGACCCCGTTCTTGTCGACCGCATTTGGATCGGCGCCAGCCCGAATGAGCCTAGCGATGATCTTCGTCTGCGCACTTGGATTCGATGTCGGCGAGGCACGCCCACCGTCAACGGCATAGTGAAGGGGCTCTGCGCCGCCTCTGTTGCTCGCGCGAACGTCGGCGCCCCTGGCGATCAATTCCTCTGCAATGCAGGTTCGATATGCCGCTGCCGCCATATGCAGGGCGGTATCGCCCTCGTACATGTAGTGCAGGATCCGGTCGAAAAAGTTTTGTTTGGCGGCTTGCCGAGTTGCGCCACGATTCGGTTCTAAGCTATTGCAGCCATTCGAAAAGTCCTGATGACAGTCCATGACCCGAAGGCGAAGCATTGCTCAACGCAGCAGGACTCGATACGGAAGAACGAGAACCTGCCAACGCCATGG
>JBAUNL010000667.1:0-2052 GCA_049579205.1 Rhodomicrobium sp.
AAGCCGGCACCTGCCGGACACAGTTTTACCCGCATCATTTTTTGTAGCGGGAAGCTTTACTGGGAGTTGGAAGTGGAGCGCCGCCGCCTCAATCTGGATCACATTGGCATAGCGAGCCTCGAACAGCTGTATCCCTTTCCTGAAAAAGAGCTTCTGTCTTTTGTCCGCCAGCATTCCGCAGCGAAGTTTGTATGGTGCCAAGAAGAGCCAGCCAACATGGGCGCTTGGTCCTTCGTTGCACGGCTCCTTTCCGAGGCTCTAACCGAAGCAGGGGCCGCTTCGGATCTTTCCTACGTTGGGCGTCCCGCAAACCCATCGCCGGCAATGGGTAATTCGGAGCAGCACGCTGAGGACCAAGCCCGGCTTATCGCGGAAGCCCTTGAAAGAGATCTCTGATGGTTCTGTCTGGCAAGACCTTCCATCCGGCAACAAGAATAATGGAGCCAACCAGTGCTCGAGCTTGAGAACGTTGTGGCGGGGTATGGCCGCACAGTCATTCTGCACGGGATTGGCATGTCCGTGGCCAAGGGTGAAGCTGTGGCTTTGCTAGGCCGCAATGGCATGGGCAAAACCACCACCATCCGCACGATCATGGGTCTTCTTGGTGCCCGGTCTGGCCAAATTCGCTTCAAGGGTGAGGATATAACGCGCGCAAGTCCTGAGCATATCAGCCGGCTCGGGATAGGCTACGTTCCTGAAGGCCGGGGAATTTTCCCAACGCTTTCCGTGTACGAGAACCTAGTCATGGCGGCGCGGCCAGGACCTTGGACTCTGGAAGGGATTTATTCGATGTTTCCGCGCCTTCATGAGCGGCACGGCAATATGGGAAACCAGCTCTCCGGGGGAGAACAGCAGATGCTCTCGATAGGCCGGGCCCTCATGCTCAATCCAAGCCTGATGATCCTTGATGAGGCAACGGAAGGCCTCGCGCCGCTCGTCCGCGACGAGATCTGGGTTTGCCTGCAAAAGATAAAGCAAACGGGAATGTCGGTCCTCGTTATCGATAAGGATATAAACGCGTTGCTACGGCTCACCGATCGGAACTACGTCATTCAAAAAGGCGAAATCCGGGCTCATCGCACAAGTCAGGAGGTGCGCAGCAGACGCGAGGACATCGACCAATTTCTCGCGTTGTGACGGGGCCAGTGATGCGCAATCACACTGTCCGCACGGACCGATCCGTTAGTCCGGCAGTGCTTACTTTTTCCGATGTCTTTAATGTCTGCGTCCCTTTTCTCGATCGGCATCTTGAGCAAGGTAGAGGCGCTAAGGTGCTTGCCCGGTGGCGCTCGCGGGAGCTGACCTATGGTGAGCTGTACCGCTCAGTGCTTCGGCTCGGAAACGCACTTCAAAACCTCGGCGTCGGGCCGGGAGACAGGGTTGCCCTCTTTCTCAAGGACACTCCCGCCTTTTATCAGGCATTTTTGGCGGCGGTCCGCATCGGCGCCGTTGTCATACCCGTAAATACTTTTCTGCGCGCTAAAGACTACGCCTATATCTTGAAGGACTCCGCGGCTCGCGCCCTCTTTGCCTGTGATGGTCCTATCGAGGAAGTGAAAAAGGCGATTGAGGAGCCCGGCCTTGCCTTATCGCATTTCATAGCTACGGAAGCTGCCGCCGTTCCCCATGGATGGCTTTCCTTGGATGCGCTTATGGCTGAGGCGCAGGAGTGCTGCCCGCCGCATAATACTACGCCCAGTTCCCAATGCTTTTGGCTTTATTCTTCCGGGTCCACGGGTTCACCCAAGGCCGCGGTGCACGAGCATAAGGATATGGTCTATGCCGCGGAGCATTTCGGCGTTGGTGTAGTAGGGTTAACCGGGGATGAGATCATATTCTCCGCGCCGAAGCTATTCTTCGCCTACGGCGTGGGCAACTCTTTCGCCTTTCCCCTTTATACTGGCGGCTCTTGCGTCCTTCTCGAGGACAGGCCCACGGCCGAGAACACAATCGACATGATCAATGACTTCAAGCCTACTGTATATTTCGGAGTTCCAACACTTTATGCGGCCCAGCTGGCAGCCATCGAAAAAGGCAAGGCCTTTTCGCGGG
>JBAUNL010000668.1:0-3607 GCA_049579205.1 Rhodomicrobium sp.
ATCCCCATAGGTCACGGACGCTTCCCGCGGTTTCCTTCTTCGAGGGCTTTCAGACGCCGGCCGGCCGGGCCGGAGAAGTCCCGCGCATCGATGCGGCCGCCATCTGAAACCCATTACGAAAGCGGCCCTCAGCAATAATTGAACTTAATCGCGCTAAACCTTCAAAAGCGGACGTCTCGACATTGGGACGGTCCGCACGGCCGATCAGGCTGATATCACAATGCCAGCTTCCGGCTTTTTGCTGTTGAGCTCGATCAATCGCCTGAGCTCTCTGATGAGAAGCTCGGGCCGAAGCGGTTTCAATAGCGCGGGGGAGCCCTTAAATGCTGGGGGATGCTGCTCGCTGGCATAGCCCGACAGCGTCACGAACGGTATTTCGCTCTCTATAAGTTTCAAGGCTACGGGGTCTGATGTCTCCTCGCCAAGATTGATGTCAAGGACTGCGGCAGCGCATGTCCTTAGCTTTAGTAGATGAAGAGCCGCCGCCACTCGGCCCGCAGGCCCAACAACTTCGAATCCGGCAGCATCCAGAACTTGCGCGATTTCGATCGCTACGAACGGCTCGTCTTCAACGATGAGAATGCCGGCTTGCTTATTTAATTGCCCTGGAGTTCCGGCTGGTGCGGGTTCCGGAGGCGTTGGCTTCGCCTTTGCCCTCCAAGACGTGTTCGGCCCTACATAGAAGTTGCCAGCTGAGCCCTCTAACGTCGAAGCGAAGATCGATTTTTGCATCGAGGCTCTGCTCGGCAAGATGGCTAAGAACGCTCGAGCCAAAGCCGGAATGGCCAGGTGCGGTGACGGGAGGGCCGCCCAGTTCGCTCCAGCTCATGGTGAAGAGGGCTTCACCCCTATGGGTGTGTTCGAGGCCCCATTCGATCTTAACCTCGCCATCGCCATTGATGAGCGCGCCATATTTGCCGGCATTGGTGGCAAGTTCATGCAGAGCCATGCCGATGGTTTGCGCCGCAGACGCCGAGACCAGCAGCGGCGGTCCTGCAAGCTCGATGCGTGTGCCGATCAGATCCTTGAAATGAGCAAGCTGAGACCGGGCCAGCTCCTCAAGGTCAACGCCCTTCCACGCGTTTCTCACGAGCAAATCCTGGCTTGCCGCGAGCGCCTGAATCCGTTCCACGAAGCACCCCATGAAGTCCTCGGGTCTTTTCGCAAGAGTTTGCCGGGCTACCGACTGAACCAGCGCCAGCATGTTTTTGGAGCGGTGGTTCACCTCGCGCAATAACAGCCGGATATGCTCTTCATTGTGCTTTTGCACAGTGATGTTCGTGACAAGCACGATCATATGTGTAGGGAAGCCTTGGGCGTTCTTCAGGAGCGAGACATGCCTATGGCCCCACAGCATCTTACGGTCTTTGCTGTAATATCTCGTCACGATTTCGAACGAGGGAATCTCGCCAGCGAGGAGCTGCTTCTCCTGCACCTTATTCGCTGCGCAGTCTTCAGGATGCATGAGGTCTGGGCAAAGAAGGCCGCCTAGCTCCTCTTTGCTGTAACCTAGCATGGCGGCATACGCCGGATTGCACGACCGAAACCGCCCATCTAGATCCTTGATCACAATGCCGGTGCCCGCGTGCTCAAAAATGCCGCGGAGCTGCTGCTCGTTCTCGCGCAAGGCCTGGTCGCTACGATCCCGCGCCGCCGCAGATAGCCTCATTGCTTCCCAAAGATCGTGCACCTCGGGCGGTCCGCCTGGTGCCTTCGCCGAATAAGGATCGGCTAACAGCGCACTGGCGCTTTGCCGGAGCGCCACAATCGGGCGGGTAATACACCTGGATATGATGCCGGCAAAGAGGAGGCTCAGAAGCGACAGGCACCCGGCGAGGATCGCTGCCCAACGGATCGTGCTCCAGGCTGAGGCTCGCAATGCGGCCTTCTTGACGGCAATAGCGACCGGCCAGCCGCTTAATGCAGAGTGAGCATTCGCTGTCACGATCGGTTCACCATCAAAGGAAAGAAACTCGAATATCCCCTCCTGATCCTTGACTTTGCGGAAACCCTCGGCAGCGAGCTGGCCCACGCTCCGTTCATAGCCAGGCGCCCGAACAATGAAGCGGCCCTGGTGATCGACAATACAGGCAAGCCAATTTTCGGGCAGGTGTTGACCATTAAGCACGCGCAAGATGGATTGGGTCTTGAGGGCTACGGCAAGCGCGCGGTAAGGCTGCCCATTCTTGAAAACTGGAACCTCGATATGGACGATCCAGTCTTTGGAGACGTTGCCTACACGCACATCGCCGATGAGGGGGGAGCGTGTTTCGAAGGCTTGTTTCTGGGCGGCAAGGCCGATAGGATCGCGGATGGGGAGCCGCCCGCCCGGCATTGTCGCCGTGTTGATGAGCTGCTGGCCTTCTTGGTCCGCGACCATGATTTGAGCGTCCGGCATGGATGCAAAGCTTCGCCGCGCCTCGCTATCGAAGAGATTAAGATTGTCCTCAAGAAGGGCAGGCGAGCGCGCCAGCGCTTCCGCAAGTGCCATATACTGTCCAAGCTTGGCGTCCACCGCAGCCGCAACGGACCGCGCGGTGTAAAGCAAGCTCGTCCGCTGCGTCTCATTCGCCGTTTCCGACAAATGCCAAACAACGCCCGTGATGACAAAGTTGAGCGGCAGCGCCAAAGCGAGCACCACTGCGATCATGCGCGCCCTTATACTCCAGCACGAAAAGCGCGTCAGCGAAGGCCAACGCTCAAACAGCCTGCCAAAGATAGCGCTGGTGTGAGAGGAGCCGAACCCCAAAGCGCGGGCGGCAGGGGACTCCGTAAAGGACGAACTCATCGCGATCCCTTATTTATAATCAGCGCGCGCCTGGGCAGCGCAATGCTCAAGATGCCGACTGCAAAAGCAGTCTTTTGCAAAAGCCTACTTCCGAAAGCAGAAAGCCAGCATGGCCATGCAAAAGCACAGGTGACGTCAATTTGGCTCATCCATGGCAGATCATGAACAGATCGTGGCCTAAATTAGGCGCAAATGCTAAAACGGCCTACAACCGGGGTTAATCTATAACAGTTATTTAATCTCACCTGCAGTATTATTGCTAGTTTTAAGTAAATATTGCAGCTGCGCAAAGCGTAGTCTGGTCTGTACTGTGTCTCACAACGTGAGTACTGATTTAGGCTTCTGGCGCTAGGCCAAATAACCATACCAGCGCAAAAAGCCAAAAGGCAGCCTTCCTGCAGGCAGTTTACTCCCACTCCCGCTTCACCCCCAATATGAGAAAATCTCGCCGCGACGCCAAATGTCTCTTCTCGGGCCTGGAGCGCCAGTCAGTATGCAACCAACTATCTACTTCTGGTTAGGCAGCACCCGGAAAACATCGCGGCCGCTTGACCCGCAGCTGCAGAAATCGTCCGGAACGCCGCAGCAGAACGCTCTCGCTTAAAGCCCCGGCGTCACTCGGAAGTGCGGGGAGCGCCAGCCGCCGGGACGCGCCACTCCCCGCTTTCTGCGAACCCCAAGCTGTGCTATTTGCGAAGGCGGCATTCAGGGAGGAACACATGCCGCTAGAATTAAAACTGCTCGTTTGGTCTGTTGCGCTTGCTTTTATCTTGGTGCTGATCGCAGTTTCGGGCGCTACCCTTCAGGTGGGCCTGCCGA
>JBAUNL010000669.1:0-3105 GCA_049579205.1 Rhodomicrobium sp.
GGAATTTGGTAGCTAGCAGGGAGGGCATACGCAATACCGCTTCGCCAACTAAGCAGGGCGCAGGCATGGCGGCTGGAATGCATAGGGGCAGGTAGGATGGCTCCTAGCGGCCGATCGCGCTGGCAAGATAGGCGAGCATGACTTTGGAGAGCGGTTGCGGGTTATTGTGGACAGGCTGAGCGTCGAAGTTGATTACCTCAATGCCAGGCTGGCTGTTTGAAGGGCGGTAAGTTACAGGGCTGGCAGGACTGGGCCAGGGCTGAGGTGGACCAGCCCTGTCAGCTGCTCGTCTTGCGAGGGAGCGAAGACGTGCGCGGCGACAATGCTTTAGGGGACGGTTTAGGTCCACAGGGCAGCCGTAGGACGGCTGGAAGGCTTGGCTGGTAGGGTGGTAGCACACCGCTGCGCGTTGCCTGCCGGGCTGAGGCTAAGCGGGCTGTCAGCAGTGAGCGTGGCAGCCCTGAGAGGCATTCTACCTGACACCAGGGAGGGCCTGGCCACCAAGCAGGTTTATAGGCGCCTTATAGGTGCCGGAGGAAGCAATAAGGGTGCTTGGGTGCCTGCCATGGCGCCGATCGCCCACAACGCCATGATGTTTCACAGCTTTTGAGTGTTTCACGGGCATAGGCCTGAGAGGGCCGTAGAGGCCTCTAGGACGGCCAGAAGCTTGGGCCGGTGTGTTGGGGGAGCGGAAAAGCGGGGAGGCGGCTGTGGCGTGGCAAATTTCGAGGCTGGCGAGGAGATTAGGCGCTAGCAGGAGCTATTCCCTTTCCAGCAAAGTTTTACACAGCTTTCGTTCCGTATGCGGTCCGTGAGCCGTAGCAGTGCCTCGTTCACGGAACGAAAACCCCTATAATTAATTGATTTTTATGGCATAATCTTTCTAATGAAAGCACCTTCTTCTCTGGCAGTGTACCAGAACCGGCTTGCGGCCAAATGATGCAGTGCTGCGGCTTGCGCGAGACTCGTCGCGCTGTAGGTACAAGGGCTACGCGCCCTCTGCGCGACTGGGGTTGATTGCAATCTAGCGCGTAATTTCTATACTGCGGCTACAAAACCGACCCCTTACCCGGCAGAGGCATGATGTCCCCCCAAAGCGCGCAACTGCACTCCCACCAAAATCCCCTTAGCCCTCAAGGCAAGTTCTTTTCTGCTCCGCTGGAACAATCAGATCCGGAAATCTATGGGGTTTTAGTCAGTGAGCTTGCGCGCCAGCACGATGAGATCGAGCTCATCGCATCCGAGAATTATGTATCGCGGGCGGTGCTCGAAGCTGCCGGGTCCGTCCTTACGAACAAATATGCGGAAGGTTACCCAGGCAAGAGATACTATGGCGGCTGTCAGGTTGTGGATGTCGCCGAGGAACTTGCCATTGACCGGGCAAAGCAGCTCTTCGGCTGTGACTTTGCGAATGTCCAAGCGCATTCAGGCAGCCAGGCGAATCAGGGCGTTTTCCTTGCCGTCCTCAAGCCGGGCGATACCATTCTCGGCATGGGCATCGATGCCGGCGGGCACCTCACGCACGGTGCCGCCCCGAATTTATCGGGCAAGTGGTTCAACGCCGTCCGATATGGCGTCCATCGCGACACAGGATATATCGACTACGAGCAGGTGGATCGCCTGGCCCGCGAGCATAAGCCTCGCCTTATCATTGCCGGCGGCTCAGCCTATGCGCGCATAGTCGATTTCAAACGGTTCCGCGAAATTGCTGACAGCGTGGGCGCGCTTTTTCTCGTCGATATGGCCCATTTCGCGGGGCTTGTGGCAGGCGGCGTGCACCCAAGCCCATTTCCTCACGCCCATATCGCGACGACGACGACACATAAGACGCTGCGGGGCCCTCGCGGGGCGATCATTCTCACGAATGATGGCGAACTGGCGAAGAAGATCAACTCTGCCATTTTTCCCGGCCTCCAAGGCGGCCCCTTGATGCACATTATAGCCGCGAAAGCGGTCGCATTCGGGGAGGCGCTGCGGCCGGACTTCAAGGATTACGCAAAGGCCGTCGTCGAAAATGCAAAGGCGCTCGGGGAAAGTCTCAAAGCCGGCGGCGTCGATCTCGTTTCTGGGGGCACCGACACGCATCTGCTCCTGGTCGATCTTCGGCCAAAAGGGCTGACCGGAAAGGTGGTGGAGACGGCGCTGGGACGAGCACATATCACAGTGAATAAGAACGGCGTTCCGTTCGACCCGCAAAAGCCGACGGTCACCTCGGGGATCCGTGTCGGATCCCCAGCGGGGACAACGCGGGGTTTTGGATTGAGGGAATTCACGAATATCGGCACCATGATCGGCACAGTGCTCGATGGCCTGAAGGAGGGCGGTAACAAGGCTCACGATGCGGAGGAGCAGGTGAAGGCCGAGGCTCTTGAGCTTTGCGATCGGTTCCCGATCTATCCTGGCAGCAGGGCCTAATGAAGCGGCAGGACACGCTGCGCAGATCGGGCTGACGAAACCATGCGGTGCCCTTATTGCGGCGAGCTTGACACGCAGGTGCGTGATAGCCGGCCCTCGGAAGATCACGCATCCATCCGGCGGCGGCGCGCATGTCCCACGTGCGGCGCCCGTTTCACGACATTTGAACGGGTGCAGCTACGGGAGCTGACGGTAATAAAAAGAGACGGCCGGCGGGTTGCTTTCGACCGGGACAAGCTCACGAAGTCGATAGGAGTGGCATTGCGGAAGCGCGAAATCAGCGAAGAGCGCATCGAGCAGCTTGTCAGCTCGATTGTCCGTGTGCTCGAAAACGAAAGCGAAGCCGAACCCAGCTCGCAGAAGATCGGTCAATTGGTGATGGAAGGCCTGAAGAACATCGATAGCGTGGCTTACATCCGCTATGCGAGCGTGTACCGCGATTTCAGGGAGGCCAAAGACTTCCACCGCGTGCTGGGAGAGCTGGCCGACACGATCGGCCCAGCCAAGAAAAATGAATAGCGAAAATGTCCGCCACCTATAGCGCGGCGTCCGAAGCGCTTCATACATTACCGTTCCCGCCGGCACGGATGGCTTCCTTGATGCGCCGTGCGCTCTTTCTCGCGGAGGGCAATCTGGGGGCAACCTCGCCAAATCCTTCCGTTGGCACAGTCATCGCCGATCGGGCCACAG
>JBAUNL010000670.1:0-30850 GCA_049579205.1 Rhodomicrobium sp.
CGCAACGCCTTGTCGGACTTGCGGCGCCCAAATTCTCAGGGTGGAAGAAGACAATGCAGATAAACCTCAACGCCGATATGGGCGAGGGCTTCGGTGCTTATGATATCGGTAACGACGAAGCAATCCTGAAAATCATCCGCTCTGCCAATATCGCTTGCGGGTTCCATGCGGGCGATGCCCGCGTGATGCACCGGGTCGTGCAGCGCGCTGTAGAGGAAGGCGTCAGCATTGGTGCTCACCCAGGTTTCAACGACCTTTGGGGCTTTGGCCGCCGCCAGATCGATATGCGCCCTGACGACCTCGAATATATTGTTGCGTACCAGATCGGTGCCCTTCAGGCGTTCGCCGCCTATGCCGGGACCAAGGTTACGCATGTGAAGCCGCACGGCGCATTGAGCAATATGGCGGCCAACAGGGCCGACTACGCTCTAGCAATTGCGAAAGCCATGAAAGCCGTGGACCGCGACTTGATCTTTGTGGCATTGGCTGGCTCCGAGATGGAAAAAGCCGGACGGCAACTCGGATTGCGGGTGGCTCGCGAAGGCTTCTGTGATCGTCAATATGACGATGATGGCAATCTCACCTCGCGGAAGCTTCCGGGCTCCGTGTTGAAAGACCCCGTGCAGGTTCGTGAACATGTGGTACGCATGGCCGTCGAAGGTGTGATCATTTCCCGAAACGGTAAGCGTATATCGGGCCGATTGGATAGCCTTTGCGTCCATGGCGACGAACCAACGGCCATAACAACGGCGAAAGCTGCCCGTGAAGGCCTCGAAGCTGCGGGTGTGAGAGTCGTGCCGCTGACTGAGATGAGTTTCGATTAGATGGCCGCGCGTGTGGATCCCGAAGGTTCGCGATTCGAGGCAAAAAACACCCTTCCCGGCAACTGAACACGAATGAACCCTCTCGATATTCCGCTTGAAGTTGCCGACGAGACTGTAAGGCAGTCTGTAATCAAGCGCTTGCGTGAGGCAAAGATTGTCCTGCCCACATGGAGCCAACTCGCCGATCCAATTGGGACGCAAATGCCGGGCATCTCTCCGGCTGTTGATCCAGATGAACCGCTGGCAGCAAATTTATGGCGCGTACACTGGTTCAATGACGAGTCACGCCGGGGGGTTGCTGGCGTTCCCGGCTATGTCCTTCTCCCGGAAGCCCTAACCGGCGTGAAGACGCCCATCGTGCTGCTTTTAGGATGCCGCTTTCCGATGATCGGCGCGCATAAAGTGCTTGCCGCCTATGCGTGCCTCGCCCCGCGCCTCGCCACGGGTCAGTTCGATCCTGCAGTGCACAAAGCCGTCTGGCCCTCGACCGGCAACTATTGCCGCGGCGGGGTCGCCATATCTCGCATTTTGGGTTGCCACAGCCTGGCGGTATTACCGGCAGGCATGAGCCGCGAACGCTTTGACTGGCTTGAACGCTGGGTCCTCGATCCATCCGACATCATTCGGACGCCGGGGACCGAGAGCAACGTCAAGGAAATCTACGACAAATGCGCTGAGCTCGCACTCAACCCCGAAAATATCATTCTCAATCAGTTCTCGGAATTTTCAAATTACGTTATCCATCAAACCTGCACAGGGGCAGCCTTCGAGCGCGTCTTCAGCCACCTAAACCAAAGACGCGGCACACTGAGTCTTGCGGCCTTTGTAGCGTCCAGCGGCTCTGCAGGCACGCTTGCAGCCGGCGATTTCCTAAAAGACCGCCATGGCACAAGGATTGCCGCCGTTGAGGCCATCGAGTGCCCGACCATGCTGAACAACGGCTATGGAGAGCATAATATCCAGGGGATCGGCGACAAGCACATTCCGCTCATCCATAACGTTATGAACACTGATGTTGTGGTTGGCGTCTCCGATGCGGCGACCAATGCTTTAAATGTGCTCTTTGGCAGCCAAATAGGTCGCGACTATCTGGCCATACGCCACAAGATCGATCCGGAGGTCATTCGTCAGTTTGACTATGTGGGCATATCGGGGCTGGCCAACATCGTGGCTGCCATCAAGGTCGCCAAACACTTTGAACTCGGCACCAATGACGTCATCATGACCCTCGCAACCGATGGTGCTGGGCTATATGCAAGCGAGCGGGAAGCCCATGCCGCGCGCAAATATCCTGGCGGCTTCGACGAGGTCAATGCCGGGGAGGTGTTCGGCCGTCATCTCGAGGGCATAGCGAACGATCACGTGCTCGAGCTTACCCATACAGAGCGCAAGCGTATCTTCAATCTCGGCTACTATACCTGGGTCGAACAGCGCGGTGTCAGTACCGAGGATTTCGACCGCCGCAAGGACCAAGCGTTCTGGCGTTCGCTAGTAGCAACGGTGCCGGCCGTAGACCGGATAATCGCGGAAATGAACATCATTTCTGGCTCGATTATGCCGGCGTGATACTCACTTTTTAGAGTCAGCTTAAGACCTCCCAGGAGAGACCCATCCACAAATTGGGCCGGCTTCTCACCCTAACCATGCACTTCATGTGAAAAGACCGCTGAGTCTGCTCCGGGTCAATTTCCGCATTGAGACGGATCATCAAAGACATTCCGGTTGCGGCTGCTTTTGAGGGTGGTGCAGCCATGAGTTCAGACTTTCGAATTTCCGGTATCGGCCGAGCGCCTATTCTGGTAAGCAGAACGCGCTGTGCAAGGCCAGTACGCAAGACCGAGACGTCCCTTTTGGGTTTCCATTTGCCGGCAATTCATTTCGGGTACTGATCTAGCGCGCTTTCAAAAAAATGTGTGCGGTTTGCGCCCGGAAAGCGCGACAAAACAATGCACTAGAGCGCATTTGGCGATTCGAAGATCGCCGCATGCCTCACCGCGAAAGTGGCTGGAGGCTAAGAATTGTCTTGGCAGACGCCTCCCCTCGATCAGTGATGGCTGAGCGTGCCGTTTCAAGCCGATTGCCGGCGAACGTTTTCTGCTGGGCGATGCCGGCGCTCCACAAAGTGGCTGCGATCAAATGTCCTGCCGTTATCAGCGCGGCGAGATGGGTCGGAAGGGCTTGGAACAGTCCGGCGCAAAAGGCAGCAAGAGCAGGAAGGGTGATAAGACCGCTCAGCGCGGCGGGGTTGCGCCGCAGCAGCGTCTTCGCGTAAACGATAAATCCACCGGCGCTTCGTGCTTCGAAGCGTGGGCAAGCCGCCAATTCGCCTTTGAAGCTGTATTCGACCCAGGCTGCGGCCAGATAAAGGACGCCTCCTGCGATGATGGAAAACGAACCGAGCGCAGCGCCGGCCGCAATGTAAGCGGCAGAGGCAGCCGCGCCGAAGCAGGCGCCTCGTTTGATGAGCCTGTTTCTGCGCTGAATGGCGCGATCGAGATTCTCGGCGCGCAGCGGAACCGCGGGCGCTTCGGGCATAGCAATGGCCGGTCCTGCGCCAAGACAGGCAATTTCGGCGGCAAGCCAGAAGAAAAGAGCGACGGCGATGGCGGCTTCGCCAATAGGGACTGGCTGCCTTAAGATCGCGTCGGCGATGGTTGCCGAGGCAGTGCTTGCCGTGAGCGTGATTTCGGCGGCCGAGGACACCATGAGCGCGTGAGTGCGCGCTGCGAAGGGCAGCCGGAATGCGTAAAGGCTGCGGCGCGGCAGGATTTGGGCGTGGGGCTGTTTCCGGCTCTGCATGGGGCAAACATGACAAACTCAAGATTATCTTGTATGCTAGGCATACAAGTACCATATATTCTGGCTTTTCTAAAGAATATACCGTCTGGATATCGTGGAGCTCGATAGCATGACTTGTGCTACGAGCAAGACGGTTTCTGGTGTTGATTTATATTGTTGCTTGAATGAAATTTTTCAAGGCTTATTGTTGATAACATCTTTAGGATGGAAGAATGACGCTCGATCAAGTCTGGATAATAATGAGCGCGTCGCCCGGCGCGCTGGTTTTGTTCCTTGAGCTTTGCTGCTGCTGAGGATGCATCGTTTAGGCACAGAGTTCTTCGCGCTTTTGAGATTCGTTTACAAAGGTTTGCGAGGGTGGACCTATGCCAATGTTGGCCCCGGTCTCCTTTCACCTCGACCTCCACCGCTATTGGCTTGCCAAGCGCGGAAACCGCATTATGCCCGCGCGCTGTGATCTTGAGCCAGGAGACATACGGCTCTTGCTGCCTTATCTAACCATTGTCCACAAGGATAATGGGCGGCTGCGTTATCGCCTCGTCGGCAGCGCGGTCGCGCAGCAACTAGGACGGGACATGACAGGCAAATTTGTCGGGTCTTACATCGCCGCAGACTCTGCCCACGCGGTGCGCGCGGTAAGTGAACGTGTTTTCGCTACTGCCCGTCCCGTATTTGCGGTAGGCGAGTTCAAGACCAAGTCCGGCGCTATTCACAATATCTCGCAGCTCCTATTGCCGCTCTCGGATAACGGGAGGGAAGTCAATATGACGGTATCGACGCGCATCGCGCGCTATAAGCGGGATGTCAGGGCTGCCTCCGATTGGCTCAAGGATGCACCTCTTAAGATCGCCACCGCCATTAGAGTCGATCACATTGAAGATCTCGAAAGGCTTTGCTCCGATTGGGAACGGAACTGTCTTAAGGATGACAAATTGCCGTCAGCAAGTTGAGCAGGAGCAAGATAAACACAAAACGGGATCTATCTCAAGAGCAAAAAACCGTAATGCAAGCTCAAATATTTGCTACTCGACCAAGAGTATAAGTCGATTATCAAATTAACCAAAATTATCGAGCTACTAGATAAGAATGATCTCGGACATGTTTTATACTATACTGGTGATTGAGGATTATAATTCGCCATTTTCATAACCTGACTGATCGCCGATCCGATCCCAAGAAGGCAGGTTGGAGCAAGGCCGCGATTGGGAGTAAGGCGGGCGCAGGAGGAACTGACTTTGGGATCAGTGCCGCCTCTCCTGCGGCAACCCAATTCTAATTCGCGCAGGGGTGTTCGTGTGTTGTTCGTGCTTAGAAAATGCCCCCGCTCCCGGAGAACATTTTCCGCCCCATTTGCCCTCATCTATCCAGTAATGGAATAGGACGTCAGCCCATGGGTTGATGAGGGATCATCGGTGGCCCGTCCTGGGCAAGGTATTAATCGCTGAACAACCGCTTAGGCATTGGCTTAATAACCTAACTAACCAGAATCTTGATCCTGATCCAGCGCTGTTTACCAGGCGTTATTCTTCTACAAATTCTATCTTCTGCCGCGCGTCCCGAGGAAACTATCTCAAAAGCTGGAGACATGGTTTGGTGGCTTGCGCCTTGAACGCGCACCGGATGGCAAAACCGCGTCGCAGTAAGATTCATGCCGTCTCTGGTCCCTCCTCCGCGTTTTGTGCCAGCAATTGTGCGTCCGGACGCGATGGAGGCCGGCAAAAATCAGCACCGGTTTACCGGGCCGAGACTTTCTTCACGCAGCTTCGGGGCACGCTTGGGTGGTACTTCCGGGAAACTGCTGATTCTCGCCACTGGTCCTGACCCCTGGAAGGCCATCACCGCTCCTACTTTGCAAGCGGTCGCCGATCGAGCCGTCATCTTGATTGGCGGCTTTGCCAAGTCTAGTTCTGCCCCAAAAATTGAGGCTGCTGCGCCCCAAAAGCCGAAGGCGCTGCCAAAGTCTGAGGCTTTAGGCGCCGCCGCGCTGCCAAAGGCGGGGTTCACCAGTCAAGAGTCAGCCCCGGCACCTCTAAAGCCTTCCGCGCAGCAGGCTGCGGTTGAGGAAGTTGCGATTGAGCAAGAGGTCCCCTTAGGCAGCCCGGCTAAGGCCGCCTCCGAAGCGCTTCGCCTTGTGAATGAGTATCGCAGGTCGCATAGGCTCCCTCCCCTTACCCTCGACCGCAATCTCAGCTCCGCTGCCTTGGCGCAAGCCGCGGATATGGCACGGCACAACCGTTTCTCTCATTTGGGACCGAATGGCGCAGACTTGGATAAACGCTTGACCGCAGCAGGATATAATTACGCGGTGGCGGCCGAGAATGTAGCGGTCGGGAAGAATTCTGCAGCTGGGTTGATCGCCGACTGGAAAACCAAACCTCTGGAAAGCCAGAACTTGCTGTTGCCCGACGCCAAACAGATGGGGATTGCCTTCAAATATCGGTCTGACGCAACCTTGAAAACTTTCTGGACGCTTGTCATTGCGTCGAGATCATGAGAAAGGCCGTGGTTGATCTCGAACTTTGTATTGCCATTAATCGGCAGGAAGTTGCTAGAGAAAGTTCGTGTTGGTGCGCGTACTGAGGTTGTTCTGATGACAGAGTTGTGGCGTCATCTGCTCGAATTGTCGATCGAACTCGAAAAGATCGATGAGCAGGAACACGGCCGGCAGGGCAAACTTCCCTCTTCCCGAGAGGCTCAGTTGCCAAGAACGCAGCCCCGCTCTTTCATCGAGTTGCAAGCCTATCTTGAGGGCGGAAGCATCGCTTATGCCGCAGAGCCCCGGCAGAAGAGGCTCGCACCACCAAAGCCGGCGCACTTTAAGCCTGAGACCATCGCTTACGCGCCTCAACCGCGACCGGACGGGCCTGCACCGCCACAGGCTCAATTCCATCGACGCGAGACCGTCCTGTACCCGCCACCGGCCCGGCAAAACCGGCCCGCACCACCATTCCAGCGCCCAGGCGAAAGCGGCCGGTTCGCCGAACCCTTCGCCGGCGTGCAGATGCACCCCTCAAGGCGGCCGCACAAGAAATCGAAATCATCGCCCAAGGGCAGGCCGCGCCAGAGCAGCCACTTTTTCGCGCGAGCCTTGGCTGTCTCGTCTTTGGTTATCCTAAGCGGGGCTGCATATTCTGTTTTCTACCAGCTTCCAGCGGCCCGGCATAATTCGCGCGTTCATCTGGAACAGGGGCATAAGCCTGACCGGCATGGCTTGCAGGCGCGGGCGCCTGTCATCAACGCCGCTTTGGCTGATAGCAGGCCTTCCCTGAGCGATGCCTATGCCGTCGATACGAGCCAACTGCTTAAAGAGCAGGCGCCTGCGCCGCAGAAAACTCCAACCTTGGCGGAACTGCCGGATGATACTGCTTTGGCGCGGGCCGCCGATAAGCTGAGACATGGCGATGTTACCGGAGCGCGAGCAGCCTATGAACTCGTCGCTCTGCGCGGAAGCCGGCTTGCCGCCTTTGGCCTCGCACAAACCTACGATCCTGATGTTGTGAGGCGGGCCCGTATACGCGGCTTGCATCCCGATGTCAGTTTGGCGCGCAAGTGGTATGAGCAGGCCGCGAAACTTGGCAGCTTCGAAGCGCGTAAGCGCCTGAAGGAGCTATCGAACACCACATCATCAGCGTCGGGGGTTTTGCGGCGCTGACTTTCTGCCCGCCGTCAGCCCTCTTGCATTTCTAGCTCTAGCGCAGCGCTAACGGTTGCCGCCGGTTGCGAAGCCTGCCTTCTGCCATCGAGTTTAACCCCAAACAATTCATCAAGGTATTTGTCTTCGGATCCCAGCCAAGCTTCAAACGCGGCTACCTGCCGTATCGGATTAAAATCGAGGGCAAGGGGAACGGCAGGCGGGATAGATGCGCGCATGGTTGCCAAAAGCAATGCAGTAGTCGGGGACGTCTTCCCTAACGACGGATCCAGCGCCAACGACCGCTCCCCGGCCGACAGTCACGCCTGGAAGGATGATCGCGTTCTCCGCAATCCGTGCGTAATCCTTTATCACAATCGGCTCTGCAAATGTTCGCCAACGGGGGTCTGCCGTATTGTGCGAACCCGTCAGCAATTTAACACCGTCGTTGATGATGACTCTTGATCCAATTGTCACGTCCGCGTGCGGCGCAATCGTCACCCTTCCTAAGATCGCTGTCTCACCAATACCTAAAATTCCGGGGCCTCCAACGGCAATAGGGGGTACGCTGCCAAAGGCGCAACCTTGTGACCGCTGGCGTTGAGGCGCCGCCTTCTCCACGCCTAGGACTGACGCAGCCAGAAAACCAGCCTGCGCATAGGTCTCATAAAAGCGCGCCGGGCACGGGTTGACATCAACGAGGACCCTATTGCTAATGTTCTTGTGAAATTTCAAGGATTTCTGTTGTGCAGGCCTTGCCTCTTTAGGTGGCAGATTCGAGGCGCTCATAAAAGGAGCTTCAATGAAGAACCTGATTGTTAGGCTAGAAAGCAAGGCTGGGGCGCGGGACCTTGCCCTGTCCATTCGGGAGTTGGTGATCGGTGGGTGGGCGGGCCGGGACAAGGCGGCCATGGAACATCACATGCAGGAGCTCGAAGCGCTTGGTGTCAAGCGTCCGGTCACGACGCCGGTGTACTACAGGGTTGCGGCCTCCCGGCTTACGGCGGAGCCGCTTATCGAAGATGCGGGCCCGAACGGCAGTGGAGAAGTGGAAACGGTTTTGTTTTCCACCGGGGGGCATCTCTATGTGGGTGCTGGGTCCGATCATACCGACCGCCAGATTGAAACCTACGGAATCGCTATCTCCAAGCAGGTCTGCGACAAGCCGGTCGCAGGCGCCGTCTGGCCATTCGAGGAAGTCGCCGCCCATTGGGACCGGTTGATCCTGCGCAGTTTCGCTACAATCGGCGGGGAACGATTAAAGTACCAGGAAGGATCGCTCGCAGGCCTTCTTCCTCCGGCGGAGCTCATTCGCGGGCTTACTGGAGGCGGCGCTCTGCCCGAAGGCACGGCGCTCTTCGGCGGCACCATTGCGGCGATTGGCGGGATCCGCCCCGCGACCCAGTTTGAAGGCGAGCTTGAAGATCCCGTGCTTCAGAGGTCCATCCGTTTTGGCTACGGTATCAAAGTGCTCCCAATCGCTGGGTAACTTGCTTAGGGGAACACATCAAGACGCTCGCCTAGCCCGGCCTCCACAACGGCTGCCACTGAAAAAAGCGCAGCATCACTTCCGCCGGATGCGGCGAGCATCAAACCGGTGGGAGGATCTCCGCCGTGATGCATGGGTAGGGAGATCGCGCAGCCGTCCATCATGTTCACCACGGTGGAATTTCGCAGCAACAGCATGTTCGCGCGCGTGAAAGCATCGTCGTCATGTTCGAGTTCCGAAATCAACGGTGCAATGATGGGCACAGTTGGCATCACCAGCGCATCGTAGGGCATGATTGCCGCATTCACCTCGGCGATGAAGGCATTACGAGCTTCGATCAACGCAATGTAATCCGCGGAGCTTTGCTGCTCTCCCCGCTGAATGCGCAAAAGCACGCGCGGGTCGTATTGCGCGGAGCGTTGGGGCAACAAAGCCTGATGATGCGCATAGGCTTCGGCGGCCGCAAATCCGCCCTTCGAGTTTATGCCTGCAAGCGTGGACAACACCGCAAGCGGAATCTCGTCGATCCGCGCTCCCGCCCTCGAAAGAGTTGTGAGCGCACGCTCGAATGCGGAGGCGACATGCCCGTCCAGGTTATCGAGCACAAGGGTCTTGGGCATGGCGAGGCGGATCCCAGAAAGCGGGCGAGGCGCGGTCTCTGAAAGCTCTTCAGCGCTCATAAACTGATCGAGGACACGGCAGCAATTAACTGTATTCGCGAGCGGTCCAATTGAATCGAGGGTGGACGATAGAGGGAAAGCGCCCTTTAGAGGCACTCTTGCTGCCGTCGGTTTATAGCCAACGATGCCACATAAGGCGGCCGGAATCCGGCACGATCCGCCCGTGTCAGAACCGATAGCGCCGTAAACCATCCCGTCCGCGACCGACACGGCCCCGCCAGACGACGACCCTCCCGGGATGCGCCGTGCGCCGCGATCGTAGGGGCATGCGGGCGTACCGTAATGGGGATTGATGCCGATGCCGGAAAAGGCGAACTCGGTCATGTTTGTGCGGCCCACTACCATAAATCCGGCCCGGCGCAAGCGCGCGATGGCAACCGCGTCCGATTGGGCGAGAGGGGAGTCTTTCAGAACAACCGAGCCGGCTGTCGTTGGCTCGCCCGCGAGATCGAACAAGTCCTTGACGGAGATCGGAATGCCGGCGTAGGGCGAGGGGGCCAAACCGGCACCCCTCAGCTGATCCATCGCCGCGGCGGCCTTGAGTGCCTTTTCCCGGTGGACATTCAGAAAGGCGAGGCTACCCTCTCCCTCTGGCTCCTCGATCCTTTCGAGCGCGCGCGCGGTAAGCGCCTCCGCGGTTTCATGGCCGGCCGCCAGTTCAGCCGCTAGCAGTGCGAGCGATTTCGCCATGCGATCTAGACGGGATCGAAATAGTGGATTTCGAGGAGAATGCAGCCGTTATGAGACTTGAACGGACCATGCTTCGCGTGGGGTGGCCGGACAGCGTAGGTGTTTGGCTGAAAACTAGTGCCGCCATTCCCGCTGGCATCGTTCCCGACCGTGAGGTCTCCGTGCATCAGGTAGACCTCTTCCCAATAGTCGTGTGAGAACGGTACCGTCGTAAAGACGCCAGGCTCGAACCGCAGTAGGCGCGTGCGCGTGCCGCTCTTGTTTTCCTCGTCGAGAGCGCCGGAAAGGATCTTCTGCTGAATTCCGGAAGGGTACCCAACCGGAACCTCCCAACCGCTGTTCATATCGAGCGTGTGGAACTCATCGTGCTTTTTATTGACTGGCATGGTTTCTCTCAAAAAGGTCAGGAAATAGACGTGGCTGCGTTTGATATCGTAAGAGTCTAGCCTGGCATGCACAAGCTTGCTGGCGCCGTTCCAGCCGTCGGCGCGGCAGGACTCGCCTTTGGTAATGAACGTCGAAAGCGCCTATCAACTGCGAAAATCAGTGACCGGCGGAAATCCTATCTTCTAGCCATGTCAGTGCGCATGTCCGGAGAATGTTTGTAGCACTCTGTTTTGGGATACCCTTATGTTCCGTTTAGTGGCGGGCGTATTTCTGCTGCGGCCTACAAATCTTGGCTCACCAGCCGTAACCACGGCGCCGATGGCTGCGATGTCGCCATTCCTGATACTACTAAGTGCGTCGTCCTGCGTGCCCCCATCTGGTGCGTCGATCACAATCACGTCGGCGTCCGCCCCCGGCCGCAAGAAGCCGGAGTTGAGATGAAACACGCGTGCGTTACTGCCCGTGGCCGCGCAGATAGCCAGTTCAGGGGCGATTCCGCCAAGGCTGGAGAGATGGCCGATGGTGTAGAGCATGCCGAGCGGCATGATTCCGCTCCCGGTTGGCGTGTCCGTCGCGATGATAAAGCGGTCGAATGCGTCTAGCTTTTGGGCCAATTTCGCGCAGAGGAGCGCCGTGCGCAAGTTACCTGCGGTGCAGACTTGAAGCGCGATATCGCTTTCCTGGATAACACGTTCGAAATCTGCGTCGGGCATGGCCGTCGGGCCGCCATTGATATGGAAGGATACATGCGGGCGAATGGCGAGGAGGTGCTCGCCATAGACAGGGCCGGAGCCGGGAATGGAGGAGCCGCCCGTATGGCAGGTTGTGATAAGCCCCGCATCCCGTGCAGCTCCCACGAGGGGCACATACTCGAAGGCTGATTTCACAGCTCCAAAGCCAGCTTTTGCGAGTTTAACGCCCTTAGCGGCGAGTTCCGAAAAATCCGCGGCCAGCAGCCCTGGTTCCAGGATCACTGAGCCGGCGATTACACGCATGCCTCCGGGGCGGAATTCCGCAAAGCAACGCTGCGCAGCCAGGGCGAGCGATTTCACTCCCTCAGGATCGCGCGGACGGCCGGGAACATGAACCTCCGAAGCGGATATTGACGTCGTCACTCCTCCATGAAGATAGCTTTCGAGAAACCCGACTGTGCGTTGCCTCGGGGTATAATCGCCAAAGGTGATGTGGACGTGGGAGTCAATCAGGCCCGGAATCGCAGTCGCGCCGTCCGCGTCAATGACGACGTCGGCCGCTTCGATGGCGCTGGAGCTGGCCGTGCCTGCCAATGTAATCTTGCCGTCCTCTAAGAGAAGAGAATCGCCCCCCGCCAGCGGGTTACGCCAGTCCCCGGTGACAATGGTGCCAATATTGACGATCGCAGTGCGCATGCCGCGTCTGCCTAATGCTTGATCGAGGCCAGAGCGCTTTCGGCGCCGTAGCCAGATGTCATCGTTTCAACAAGCCCGGTCGCCGTATCCCAGTCGAAGGTTCGAAAGCTGTGCCCGGCGGTCACAAAACGGGCTCCAGCATAGAACATCTCGTACTGCGTATGCCTCGATCCGAATTCGGAACCGATCGCGTCCCAAGCCGCCTTCAGGAGGCGCACTTTGTCTTCTGGTTGCATTGACGGCGAGCGTTGCGTCTTATGGATGATCTTCGCCAGTTCCGGATTGGCGAAATCCTCAACCGAAGACGGCAGCATGATCAAAGCGCCGCCTGCGAGTTCCCGGATCATGTTCATAAGGCGCGGATAAAGCTCCTGGGTCAGCACTTGCGCTGAGTAGAGGTGATGCCGGTTCGGCACGAGCCATGGTCCATGGCGGGTCGCTTCGGCTTCCATGCCGGCTAGCATTGCGTTTACCATGCCTGCGTGGGCGGCGAGTGTGCCAAGCTGCTCTCTCACAGAGGGGATATCCGTGGTGCCGATTGACTCGGAAATGCGCCGCGCAAGTCCCACAAAGAATTTGATCTTAATGGAGAGCCGGATTTGCGCTTGGTAATTCTGATAAACATGCCCCGGTGTGTCGTGAAACTGGGCGCGGCACATGTCTGTGTCGCGATACACGAAGATGCGCTCCCACGGTATGTGAACGTCATCGAAATAGACTAGCGCATCGTTCTCGTCGAAGCGGGATGAAATCGGGTTATCGAAGATCGATGCCGCGCTGGCCTCATAGGATTTGCGGGAGATGATTTTCAAGCCCTTCGCGTTCATTGGAAGCGCGCAGGAGAAAGCGAGCGCCTCTTCGCCCGGCTTCAATGGCTGAAGATTTGCCACGAACATCTCATTCGCGAGTATTGCACTTGTGCCGAGCATCTTTGCACCGCGCACGGTAATGCCGCGTGTGTCCTCATCGACAATGCGTGCGACGAGTTCTTCTTCCTGCTCGCCCCAAGCCTTCTTGCGGTCCGCTTGAGGATTGATGATCACGTAAGTGAGGAAGAGGTCGTTCTTGCTTGCATAATCGAAATAGTCCTCGACAGCCTTAGCGCGGGCTTCGCCATGCTTGCGGAAAACTTCGATCCCCATGCGTTGCCCCAAAAGCGCGGACGCCAAATGGTCGGGCGCACGGCCAAGGAAGCCGCCCGAAAGAGCCGCCCAGCTTTGCATCGCCTTGCGGCGTCCCACCAACTCCTCTTGAGTTTTGGGTGAGAGCCACGCCCGATTGATGCGCCGCTTGCTACCCTCGGGCATGAAGGTCATTGCCTCAATATTTTCCGGCCGTGACTGATAATCATACAGGCCGCCAGCGGCTTCGATCGCGTGCCGGAAGGCGGGATGCGCCGTCGCATCCTCGACAAGCTTTCCGTCGATGTAAATCGTGCGGCCATCCCGCAGCGAGGAAATATGCTCCGCACCGGTTTTACAGTCACTCATGCTTGTCTCCAGCGCATTTCAAGCTTGCTTTTAGGTGAGCCCGTCTTCGCCCTTGATACTGTCAGCGCTCAATCCGCCAACGCGCGCCCTTGGACGGCCGCCAGTTGCGTATGCGCAAACGACGGCGATTTCATCGGGAAGCGGAGCGTCCGCCAGAGTGATACTGATGCCGTCATAGTGGGATCGAACGTAGAGCGCGTCCTTATGCGCGAGCGGGATGTCGATTGTAGCGCCTGGCGCGGCACGCTTCGTCATCGATGAGATCCAGGCTTTTCCACCACCAGCGGCTTCGCGCATCACGTTGCCGAACACGGTCGTCAGCATGGCAACGCCATGTTCCTGTTCGCCATCAATGCCTACGATCGCAGCCTTCCCATAGCTAACCGGCTTCTGGGATCCAAGCAATTGAATTGCCCTAACGGCAATCTCGCGTCCAATGTGCTCGCTTGTTTGGGTAAGAAGCTTCAGATCGTGCTGATCTTTGCCGGCGAACGGGTTATTGAGGATCGCCGCAACCGCGACCTTCAAAAGCGAAGGTGAGAATCTATGACCCCTCTCTGAGTGGACTTCTTCCAAAAAAATGGCAGTCTTCCGAATGTCCAAAGCGACCACCTGTCGAGGCAGGAAAGCTGAAATCGATAACATCATTGCCTAACTTTGAAAGCTAATCAAGCTCGCTTGATCATACTTTTCTCCTAATGCTAATCGGAACGAATTTTCATTACTCTGGCATCCTCTTCGCATAGTTGGCCCGTAGCCCAGCGCTCGAAACAAAGGTAAGACTATGACTTGGTCAGTGTTTGCGTTATGCCGGATTGCAATACCTGCAGCAGTAACTTCCCTCATTTTAGCTCTGCCGCTCTCAAAGGCGGCGCTCGCTCAAACCGAGGAAATCAAGATTGGTGCCATTGTGCCGAGCAGCGGTCCTTTCGCCGAGTGGGGGCGGACCAACACAGTCGCGCTGAAAATGCTCGAAGAGGAAGTCAACGCCGCTGGAGGGGTAAATGACGCGAAGGTCCGCATCATCGTGACCGACGACCAGGCCAAACCAGCTCAGGCGGCAAACGCACTCAGGCAACTCGCAGGTGACGAACAAGTGCTCGCCATCGCTGGGCCGCTGACCAGCAGCGCTTGCGAAGTCACATTTCCGGTCGCAAACCAGCTTGAAGTGACGTCGACGTCGCAAGCCTCCTCGAAGCCGGGCGTTGCCGCGAAAAACAGGCCATGGGCCTTCCGGAATACGATCGATGAAGCTGTGCTGGCTAAGACTTCGGTGCCCTTCTTCAAAAAGACGTTCAATATTAGTTCCGTAGCTCTGATTTACGATGCCAAGGATGCCGTCTCGACTGCGATTTCCACGAAGATCATGCCGGCTGTGATGAAGGAAAACGGCATCGAGGTTCTGAACGCCGCTTCACCGCTGTCTTTCAATACCGGCGAACTCGATGTCAGCGCTCAAATCACTGCTCTCAAGGCCTTCAATCCAAGCGGCGTTGTAATAGGCGCTGACTATAGCCAGGCCATCACCGTATTACGGGAAATGAAGCGTCAGGGTCTAACAGTTCCAGTGATCGGCGGCACTCCGCTCATCTCTTCGGCGATCCTCAAAGCCGCGCCAGAAATTCCAGTGGTCGCGCCAGCCACCTTTTATGCCACTATGCCCCAGGAACGCGCAAAGGCCTTTGTCTCGAAGCTAACGCCGCGCCTGCGCGCCGCGCCAGGCCTTCCGGCCGGGATCGAACCCAGCATGTACGATGCCAACATCTATGAAATTGTGCAGATTTACCTCGATGCCATAAAGCAGGCCAAGATCACGCCCTCCGCCGCCAATTTGGCCGCGAACCGCGTCAAGATCAGGGACCAACTTGTCGCCCTTAAGGATTTCCCAGGCCTCGCTGGTCCTATCAGCTTCCAGCCGAGCGGGGATGCTGCAAAGGCTTTTTATATCGTGCTCGGAAAGAACGGAGCTTGGGAAACAATGGAAAAGGGCTGCAGCGGAGGCAGCGCCTGCTGAGGCGACAGGCAGTGAGCCAGCTTACCCGCTCCCCCTCGCGCCGGAGACCGCCATGTTCTTACAGCAGCTTGTGAACGGGATCACGCTCGGCGCCGTTTACACGCTGCTGGCGCTCTCGTATTCCCTTGTCATGGGTATCCTTGGCATCCTCAATCTCGCGATTGCGGAGCTGTTCATGTTCGGGGGGTTGACGGGCTTTACCCTTATCGGAGCCGGATATTCAATCGGAACGGCGTTGGCTGCAGGAATGGCTATTTCGGCACTTTTTGCCGTCGTGATCGAGAAACTCGCTTATCAGCCGCTTCGAGATGCGCCGCTCGTCACGCCAATGTTGAGCACGCTCGGCTTCTCAATCATCTTACAGAATATCGCCATCAACTATTGGGGCTCAGACCCCGTTCAGCTTCCCGCGGAACTTCTCGACAGCCGGATCGCGATAGGTCCGATCCAGATCGGCACGAGCCAGATCCTCGTGATCGGCGTGACGATTGTCATGGCCTGCGTTCTCGCCATTGTTGTGCAAAGCACACAAATAGGCCGGGCTCTACGCGCAGTGGCCGAGAGCCGGGAAATTGCGCGGACGCTTGGCGTTGCGGTCGACCGGCTGACGCTCATCGCTTTTGTTATATCGGGATTGCTGGCGGGGGCAGCCGGCGTTCTTATTGGCATGCACTACTCCGCGATCACGCCCTATGCCGGCGCTGACACGGGGCTGAAGGCTATCGCAGTGATGGTTGTTGGAGGGGTGACGAACATCTGGGGCGGGCTCCTCGCTGGGCCGCTGATTGGGATCGCGGAGGTGATGACAGTCGCCTATGGCGGATCGCAGCTCCGAGACTTTATCGTCTACGGGATCATGATTCTCATCCTCTTGATCCGGCCCCAAGGGCTTCTCGGCGCGTCGCGCAGTGAATGGAGCCAGCGCGTATGATCTCCGCCTACAACGCAGCGCTCCTATCCGACATAGGAGTGTTAATATTGGGCTCCCTGAGCGTCTACGTGATCCTTTCTACGGGGCAGCTTTCGCTCGGCAACGCGGGCTTCATGGCTATAGGCGCTTACCTTGCGTCCTACCTAAGCGTTGAGCAGCGCCTTCCCATAACCCTTGCGCTCTTGGCATCGGCTACGGGATGCGCCGCGATTGGCATCTTCATCGGATTTCCAGCGCTCAGGCTGCGAGGAATCTATCTTGCTGTCGCAACGCTTGGATTCGGAGAGATGGTCCGCAGCTTCTTCCTGAACTTGGAGCATCTTGGCGGCGCAGGAGGTTATCATGGTATGCAGCCGATCGGGGCCGAATACATATGGACCTGGACAGCTGGGGTGCTCCTTTTGGTTTTGATCCTGGAGAAATCCCGCATTTGGCTCGACATCCGCGCGGTGCACGACGACGAGACTGCGGCCGGTCTGGTGGGCCTTGATGCCACATCCATCAAAGTGGGAGCATTCGGTCTTGGCGCGTTTATCGCAGGTCTCGCAGGCGGACTGTTCGCGCATCACCATCTTTATATAGAGCCGGGCAATTTCGGCACGGAACGCTCGATCGAATTCGTGCTCGCTACCATTCTGGGAGGCTCCACGCTTGCCATTGGCTCGATCATTGGCTCTGCCCTGCTGGTGCTCTTGCCGGAGTGGCTGCAATTTATGGCGGACTGGCGGCTGGCAGCATTTGGAGCGATGCTCGTCTTTATGCTCCTTGTCCGGCCCCAAGGCTTACTCGACCGGCGGATGTTTCGCTGGCCTGCCTTGAGAAAGCAAGAGGTCTGATGGGGGAAACTCTCTTGCAGGTGAGCCGCGTGACCAAAGCCTTTGGAGGCGTCACCGCCCTCAGAGACGTTTCGCTTACCATCACCGGTGGCGAGATTGGCGGCATTATCGGCCCGAATGGCGCCGGAAAGACCACCGTATTCAACATTATAACTGGAGCGTACACCGTTGATTTGGGTGCAATAGTGCTGGGAAACAGGCGTATCGATGGACTTAGACCTTATCGGATTGCCCGGCTTGGAGTTGCACGCACCTTTCAAAATATACGGCTGTTTGCGAGCATGACGGTGTGGGAGCATCTGCTCGTAGCGCAACCAGGCTCGACCCTAAGGCTCGCGCTTCCTCCCGAGTTTTCCAACCCTGCGGCTCGCAAGCGCGCGGAAGAGGTTCTCCTCCTGCTGGGACTTGCCCCCTATCGCGACCGCCTTGCGAAATCCCTGCCGTATGGCCTTCAGCGCAGGGTAGAGATCGCCCGCGCCTTGACTTCTTCTCCTAAACTTCTGCTCCTCGACGAGCCGGTTGCCGGCATGAACCAGGACGAGAGTGAAGACCTCAGGCACCTTATCCTGCAATTGAAAGCGCTTGGCCTCACGATCCTGTTGATTGAACACGACATGCCGTTCGTTATGCGCCTGTGCGACTACGTCTACGTGTTGGATTTCGGATCGGTTATCGCGAATGGCGATCCGGCAAGCGTGCGGCAAAACCCAGCCGTGATCGACGCCTATATGGGACAAGACGCCGATGCTGCTGGTTGAAGACTTGTCCGTCTCCTACGGTCCGGTTCGCGCGGTTCGCGGACTAAATTTGGAGGTTTGCGAAGGGGAAATCATTGCGCTGACTGGCGCAAATGGTGCTGGGAAGACGAGCACCGTCAAGGCCATTGCAGGGCTTTTGCCTTATTCCGGTTCAGTCGTTTTTCAGGGCCGTAAGCTTGTTCCCGGAAGCGCGGACCGAAACGTTAGCAAGGGTCTGGCAATTGTGCTGGAGGGACGCGGCATTCTTGGGCGCATGAGTGTCGAGGAAAATCTCCTTATGGGCACCTATAGCCGCCGCGACACCGCCACAGCCCGGTCTGAAATTCACGATATTGTAGAGAACTTCCCGATACTGCAGCTCCGCAAGAAAACGCTCGCAAGCCTTCTAAGCGGGGGCGAGCAGCAGATGCTAGCAATCGCGCGGGCTCTGTTGTCGAAACCGAAGCTCCTAATTCTCGATGAGCCGTCCCTCGGACTAGCTCCTAAAATGAGCGCATTCGTCTTCTCATTGATGGAGAAACTCCGCGCGAACGGACTGACAATCCTTCTTGTCGAGCAAAAGGTCAGGCATGCGCTGAAGATCGCCAGCAGAGCCTATTTGCTTGAGAACGGTTCCTTGGTGCGCACAGGGCTCGCTTCCGAGCTCATTAACGATCATGCGGTGTCGGAAGCTTTCTTAGGCGGTCACACAAATGCTCCGGGGCCGGACGGCCCGGCACGGAAGGCCGCTCAGTGACCTTGAAAGCAAGACCACGCAAGACGGCGGCACGGGTGAGCGCCTCCAACAGCGATGTAGAATTAGCTCGCCCCAAAGAGCCTATGCCGCTTACAATTTCGCGTCCAGAGCTGCTAAGAGACGGGAGCGACCGCGATTTCCGGCGGCTTGTTCATGGGCTCTTCGGCTTTTTTAGCCGTCATGAAAAACTTCGCGATGGCCATGCCAGATATATAGGCCTTGCCGGTATCGACTACACTGTTCTCATATCAATTGCTCACCTGGGCGCAAAGGCGGACGTTTATGTGGGGACAGTTGCCGATCATCTCCACTTGAGCGGGCCCTTCATAACCACCGCAACCCGGCGCCTTCTTGAAGCTGGCCTCATTCATAAACAAACCGATGCGGCGGATAGGCGCCGGGTATCATTGACTATTTCTGCTGCAGGGCGGACCTTATTAGGGCGCCTCGCACCGGTGCAAAGACAGGTCAATAATGTCGAATTCGAGTGTCTGACGGCGGCAGAGTTCGACTGCCTGCTAGACCTTATCGAAAAACTCATCTCGAGTAGCGAGCGAGCGCTTGCTCTGCAAAGTTATCTTTATTCTCGTTCTCCCGTTCCCTAAACAACGATCGAGCCTTTGGGGAAAAGCCCAGCTAGCGGCTTCATCCATCGGGGCATAGAACAGCATCTTGTCCCAACGTCAACTCCGCTATCGGTGCATTTCTGCCAACGGACCCCAGCGTCCCAGCGGCGTGGATGGGTGTGGCGTTTGCGCGGTATGCGTGCGATCGAAAAAGCGATCCCTTAGCCCTAACAATCGGATGCCGATTAGGCGCAGCATCGAGAGCTGGGCAACCATGCAATCCGGGGGGCGATTTTGAGGTCGAAATTGCTTACGCTGCTTACAGATTGCTTACGAGGCTTTATTAGATAGGTAGATTAGGCTAAGCCCCTGGAGCGTTTTTCCCTATGGAGAGCAGAGATTTTATTGGTGGAGCCAATGAGATTCGAACTCACGACCTCTGCAGTGCGATTGCAGCGCTCTCCCAACTGAGCTATGGCCCCTCAATTTCCATTTAGGCTCAGGGGCAAATCCCTGTCAAGGCGAACACCTCCGAAGACCGAGCGCTTCGCCGCAGATGCGCCTGCACTGGCGCTGCTTGCCTCGGTTATGGCATTAGTCTGGCAGGGGCTCGCCTCACGGTTGGCGGGATATATAGTAGGCAAGATCGGCAATCTCTGCCTCTGAAACAGGCTGAAGCACCTCCGCCATTGAACCATCGTAACCATGGCGGGTGTTGGCTTTATATTCCTTGAGCGTCTTGAGCAGATAGTCCTCACGCTGGGAAGCGATGCGTGGCACGTTATTCTGCCCTGACAGATCGGCGCCATGGCAGAAATTGCAGCGGTATGTTTCAACGAGCGCCCGGCCCGCCTCCATAGACTTCGCGATTGCCTCTCCAGGCGCCCGGGCAGGCGGGGGCAGTTTCGCGATGGCATCGGCAAAAGTTTGAAGGTCCGCATCGGTGAAATCATAAGTCATCGCATTCATGACCTCGTTCAGACGCTGCTTTTCGCGAAAGAGATAGAGCTGGATCAGCACATAGGGCGCCATCTGCGCGCCGAGTGAGGGAACCTCGGCATTCTGTGAGGTCCCCTTTTCACCGTGGCAGGCAAGGCAGGTTGGCAGGCCCTCCTCCAACCCAATCGCTCGCGCTTGAAAAGCTGCGCACGGCATGAGCGCGGCCAGGATCGCGGCCTTCAGCCCATGCCACTTTTTTCTTTTGGCGTCAGTTCGAGGCAATCTTGCCTCTTCCGCTGACGTGCCAAATGGCCCCGTTCCAGTCGTCGGAAATCAAGATAGAGCCATCTTTCATGACGAGGACATCGACAGGCCTTCCCACATAATTATTGTTCTGCAGAAAGCCGGTGACCAAAGGATCGATCGATTTGACCGTGCCATCCTTGTTAAGCCGCACGGCCACGACATCGCCGCCGATCTTCACGGAGCGGTTCCACGAACCGTGCCGCGCAAGGATAATGGCTCCCCTCACGTCTGACGGAAACATATTCCCTGTATAGAATCGCATGCCAAGCACGGCGGCGTGCGGCCCCATCAACCCCATGGGTTTGGTGAATTCATCGCAGGAATGACCCCAGCCGAATTCCGGGTCGGCGATATTCCCCTGGTGGCAATAGGGAAAACCGAAATTGTCCTTGCCCGGATTTGAGATCCTGTTCAGCTTGTCCTGGGGGATGTCCTCTGAGAGCCAGTCCCTCTGGTTTTCGCTGAAATAGAGCAGGTTCGTTCCAGGCTGCCAGTCCATGCCGACGACTTGCCTGATGCCTCTCGCGATAACCTCAGCGCCGCTTCCGTCCGTATTGATGCGCCGGATTTGTGCGTGCTTGTCGTCCGGCATACAGATGTTACAGGGAGCGCCGACCTGGAAATAGAGCTTCCCGTCCGGGCCGGCTCGCAGATATTTCCAGCCGTGCGCTTCGTCCTTCGGAAGGTCGGTATAGATCACCGTTGGCTTCGGTGGATTGTCGAGCTTGTCTTCTATGTTATCGATCTTCGAAATTTGCGAAAGCTCGGCAATGTAAAGCGTGCCCTTCGAGAATGCGACGCCGTTTGGCCGGTAAAGCCCGGACGCGATCACTTTGACCTCGCGCTTGCCGCCCTTGTCGACGACGGCGTAGACCTTGTCCAGCAAGCGGCTTCCAACAAAGACCGTGCCCTTGTCGCCCATTGTCAAAGAGCGCGCATTTCCAATCCCGGAAGCCCAGACCTCGATCTTGTAGCCTGCCGGAACTTTCAGCTTGTCCGCCGGAAGCTTGTCGGCCGCGGTTGGTATTGGCGGCGGCGCCACCGGCGCAAGCTTCTTCGCCTCTGGCGAATCCGGCCGGCCTATCAGAGGCGACCCTGGAGGTAACGGCGCAGCGCTCTGCTGCGCGAATGCGCCGAAGCTCAAGGCCGCTAAAGTTCCCGCGAAAATGGAAGCAGCCGCGAGCGCTGCCCTGCCTGAACGGCTCGTTATCATGGACGTCTCCCTTGCCCAATTTTTTGTGCCCCAAGTCTAGTCCGATCGCTTAAGCCTAGCAATCGGCCTCAAGCATAAGCGGGCGCGCTGGTGCTTGCGGCCAAGACACATTATACTTGGCTTAGTTCGAGTGAAACAGGAGCGCCATCAGCAGATCGAGTGCCCTCCACCATCTTTTGCAAGGTCTACGAAATGATCGCCGTCATCTTCGAGGTTTGGCCAAATGAGGGCCGCAAGGGCGACTACATGGATCTCGCCGCTCGCCTGCGAACCGAGCTTGAGCGCATCGACGGGTTCATTTCGGTGGAGCGGTACCAAAGCCTAACGGACCCAGACAAGTTACTGTCGATCTCGTTCTGGCGCGATGAGGCAGCAGTTAAAACCTGGCGTTGTCACGCAGGCCATCGGGCAACTCAGCGCGCCGGTAGGGAAGGAGTCTTCCGCGACTACCGCCTTCGTGTAGCAGCAGTAGTCCGGGACTACGGAATGGCGAAGCGCCGGGAGCAGGCGCCCGAAGATAGCCGCGAGGCACACGAGGCTGTCATTTGAAAAAGGAAGCCTTTTGGGAGGTTGGCCGCCCGCTGGGTAGCGTCAGCACACGCATGAAGGTGAGAAGAATGCGCGTGCCTGCGCGGAACGTCCCGCGGAAGGAGCCGGCCACCT
The DNA here is from genome assembly GCA_049579205.1 of Rhodomicrobium sp. GTDB lineage: Bacteria > Pseudomonadota > Alphaproteobacteria > Rhizobiales > Rhodomicrobiaceae > Rhodomicrobium. Next base: position 22,341 of record JBAUNL010000670.1, read on the forward strand.
TGGAGTGTCCGCCGCCGCGCTTCGCGTAGGGCACTGGAATTTCGAGAATTCGCAGGCCAAACCTCGCTGCTTTCATCTGCATTTCGAGATTCCAGCCATAGGTCATCTCTTCCATGCCGAGCGCGAGAAGAGAGTCACGGCGAATAGCCCTGAACGCGCACATGTCCGTGTAGCGGAAGCCGTAGAGAAGGCCTATGAGAGATCCGATAACCTGGCCCGCCGCTATCTGGTGCCACGCCATTGAGCCGGGTTCACGCACGCCACGCGTCCGGGACGCGATAACGAAATCATAATTACCGTCCAGAATCGGGGAGATAAGCTCGCGCAGTTTCTCGGGGAAATCGCTGCCGTCCCCATCCATGTAAACGACTGCGCGGCAGTCATCGCCTGCGGACGTTGCACCTTCGAGGCATGCCCGCCCGTATCCTTTACCCGCGTCAAGAACGCGTGCTCCTTTTTGGATAGCGAAGTCTACCGTGCGATCCTTGGAGCCTCCGTCGGCCACAATGATTTCATCAACGGCGTCGCGCGGAATGCGGTCGAGAACGCCGCCGATCGCTTCCTCCTCATTCAGGACCGGGATGACAAGGCAAACCCCTGTTTTTGCCGGTGTGTCATGGCCTTCCATGAGGCCCGCTATGCCCTGCGAATCAGCGGTCAAGTCACAAGCTCCAGCGCAGGCCGCATCCGGCGCAGGCTTGCGGCGGCTTGTCGCTCAGGAGAGCCTCGCGGAAGCTTTGATATTCAGAGCCATTCCAAATATCGCGCAGTGGAGTTGTCTTTGCATCACCAAGGGTGAAGTTCTCATAGCCATGCATGGAAAAGGGAGCAATGCAGCAGGGGAGTGCCCGGCCATGCGCGGTAAAATACATGAGCGACCACGGCCGCCGGCAAAGAGACCAGGGCGCATTCCCATCAATCCGGCGCAGGCTGGTTTCGGGCTCCGCAGCACCCGAAGCATCGAAAAATACGCCCAGTTCAGCGGCAATCTTCTCCGCCTCAATCAGGTACTTGCCCTCCTCCGTATCCTGTTTCTCGAAGAGCGACGACTCCGGCCGGGCCAAACCGATTGGACCGCTTTCAAAATAGACAAGCCGCTGAAGGTGCACCTCGGGCACGCCGATGCTATGTGCTAGGCGGATGAAAGCGGGAAGCTGTTCGAGAGTTTCGCGCAACCCTGTGAGCCACAGGGAAAGACGCGGGTTTTTGGCATCCATCTTGGTCTTGAGCGCGACGAAATTCTTTATATTACGCAGAATGCGGTCGAACAGGTCGCGCCCGCGCACAGCCTCGAATGCCTTCGCTTCTGCGGCGTCTAATGAGATGCGCATCTCGTCTAAGCCAGCCTCGATCAGCTCGCGGCTTTTCTTTTCGCGCATCAAGGTGCCGTTCGTATTGAACAGCACATAAACGCCGCGCGTCTTAAGATAGGCCACCATCCTCGGCAGCTCTGCCACCATCATCGGCTCGCCAACGCCGTGCAGCACAACGCGCTCGATCTTGGGAAACTGGTCAACGATGCTGGTGAACAATTCCCAGCTCATGTCCGAGGGAGGCTCAAGCTCCTCGTAGGTGCGCGGACAGGTGGTGCAAAGCAGGTTGCAGCGATTTGTAGTCTCCAGATAGAGGCAGACCGGATCTTCGGCTGCCACTGGGGTTCTCTCGGCCTTAACACGCTCGAAATAGCGGCGCGGATCATCAGCTTGGGCAGGAACTGGCTTCGGATCAAGCAATTGCGCGTCCATCGGGCTGCTCCTTTGAGGTGTTGAGCCGCAAATTCTCGGCCACGAGTAAAACCGCGAATGGCACATATAGGATGCTCATGTCCGCAATACCCAACGGCCAGTTGCCAAGGTAAAGCGCGGTCGAACTTAACGTCAGCCAAAAGACGGAAGGTCTTGGAAAAAAGCAAAGGAAGGGGACGAGCCAGAGAAAGTACCAGCAATAGTGAGGGGAAACAAAGACCGTGAAGGCAGTGGCGATCGCGAATGCGCCGCCAAGATCGGGCCTGTCGGGATCGGCGCGAAATCCAGTGCGCCAGGCGAGTGCTAAAAGCGTCAGCAGAGCCACCGACAGAAACAGCGGCAACGCCGCTGCTCCAAGGCCAATGTGTTTCAGAAGCGCAGCAAGGAAGATGCCTTCACCGTCCCGGAATTCCTCCCCCGCATAGCCGCCCAAAAATCCAAAGACCTTCGATCCGGCAGATATGTAAGGCAGATAGATAGCAACAACGGTAACGGCGAATGCGGCGGGCATCCGCCAATCCCAGCGCCGGTAGATTGCAGGTGCCAAAGTCAGTGGAAAATATTTCGTGAGCGCGGCTGTTCCCAGAAGAACTCCGGATGCGATCCGGTTCCCCTTTTCAGCTGCGAGAAGCGAAAGGAGTGTGAAAGCGACCGCAATTATGTCAACGTGTCCACTTCCTGCTACTTCCCAGATCGCCAAGGGGTGCAGAAAGCAAAGCGAGGCGAGGATGATGGGCAGCCCGCGCGCCGCTAGGAGCCGGATAATCGCCCAGACTGCGGCTGCTTCGAAGCCAAGCATTACCGCCTTCATCATTGTGACCGTTTCGCTGAGGCGGGTCGCGACGAAATAGACTAGCTGCGCTGCGGGAGGGTAGATGGTGGGCGCGTAATCCTTGCGATTGACATTGAGATAGATGCCGTGATCGCGGAGATGGGCTAGGGCGGGATCGGCAGGAACGTAGCTATAGGGATTGATGCCATCTGCCTGGACGCGGCCGTCCCATACGTAGCGATAAATGTCAGTTGAGTGCGGGGGCGCGAACAACAACGCTGCCCGTGCGATGGAGCCCATGATCAGCAGATAAAATAAATACCGGCGGCTGTCTGCGGCTGAGAGACGGGTTCTCGCACGCAGCAAAAGCCAGGCGAACAGGCCGTAAACTCCACACTGCGCAAGAGTGATATAGACCACCGTGTCATGCTTCATGCCAAATAAAGCGATGGCACCAGGGATCATCAACGCCAGGAGAACGCCCGCTGCGATCATGAAAGCTGGCACTGTCCGAATGCTGCTCATGACAAAGCATCTTCCCGTAGCGGAGGAGCCTCAGACATAAACGCGGCAATCCGTTCTCTTAAATTCGCATTCGAGATAAGCGACTGTAATAGTGCCGCAGAGTTACGTGCTAAACTCGGACGTAAGCAGGGTGAAAAACTGCGGCTCTCAAGTAACTCTGCCAAAAGAACGTTGAGGGAGCCGCAATCGTCGACGTCGTACCATTCCGGGAGAACGTACACGGGCAAGCACATTGCAGCCGCACGCTCCAGCGTTTGAGTGAACACTTGAGGAGTGCTCCACGCAATGTCTTCGAAAAGAGGTGTGTGCAAAGCTTTGCAGGCCAAGAGATAGTAGCCTCCGTCCGACGATGGCCCGATGACGGCCCGGTCCCCTGGCTTTGCTAACGCTTCCACCATTTCAAGGAGTATGCTCAAAGGCAATGTCGGACTGTCGGAGTTGAGGACGCAGGCCGCAACGTGACCCGCCGCGAATTGCAGCTTCAATGCCTCGATCAGGCAAATCCCGAAATTCGCGTTGGACACCTCGTAAAGCCCAATGGATGCAGGCAGATGAGCCTCGAAAAAGCCCTCGCTGCCCCTAGGTGCGAAAGCCATGGAGCCTCCTATATCTGCTTCCGCGGACAGGGCGACGAGATTTTCCGCAATATCCTTTAAGAACGCAGTATTGAGTGCCGCGGCTTCGTCAAATGTTAAGGGTGGACAAAGCCGGGTTTTCGTGCGGCCGGGCTGCGAAGCCTTCGCCATAACGGCAATCCCGCAAAATGTGTCGCCTGCACCGTTACCCATGCGTCACCAGCCGGTATCATAATAGAAACCTTCCTACAGCAATCCGGAGCAATGATCTAACCCTCGCTTTGTGCCCTCACGAGGTTGTGCATGTGGGTTTGAATGATGTTACAGGACGGTGATTACGAGTTTAGGGCCAGAAACGAAAGATTGTTCCATGCCGGCTCGCTGTTGAAATCGTATCATGCTAGGTTTCACAAAATTCGTGCTGCTGCAAGGGAGTGCGTAATGGAAGATCAGCCCAACGGAGAGCGAGAAACCATCGTTGCGGCGCACTCGCGTTTTGTGCGCATCACCCATTGGATAAACGCCATTGCGATCATCATCATGATCGGCAGCGGATGGCGCATCTATAACAATGTCCCAATCATCCACTGGCTGACCTTCCCCGAATGGGCAACCCTAGGCGGCGATCCTGAGATCACCTATAAGCTCAACAAGGATGTCGGTTTCAGCAACGCACTTCTCTGGCATTTCGCTGCGATGTGGCTCTTCTTCATCAACGGCCTTGCCGCATTAAGCGTTGGCCTCATCAGCGGGCGGCTCCAGAAAAAGTGGCTTCCTGTCAGCCCCCGGGAACTCATCGGCGATATCCGGGCAGCGCTTACCTTCAACCTCGCCCATGACGACATCACGATCTACAACGCCGTTCAGAAGTTGCTTTACATCGGCGTAATTCTCGCCGCGATTTTGATGCTGATCTCGGGGCTTGCAATCTGGAAGCCGGTGCAGTTTCAAACGCTGACCTGGCTCTTCTACGATTTCCAAGGGGCCCGGCTCGCACACTTCATAGGAATGTCTGCGATTGCGCTTTTTCTGCTGGTGCATGTCGTGCTTGCGCTCCTCGTACCTAAGACGATCGCGGCCATAACGAAGGGAACGATTCGGGTTGACCAACCAGGCGGCGTTTCGGCTGCGAAGGCGGGAGAATAGCTAATGGCAATCATTCGTCCCGGAAGATCCGTCAACAGGCCAGAAGGAGGCATCAGTCAGTCCCGGCTTATTGAGAACCGCAAGCTGATCGCTGGCATAGAGCGGCGGGCCCTCTTGCGTGGTAGTCTCAGCCTTGGAGCCCTCACTCTGTTAACAGGATGCGACATCAGCAATGACAGCGCTGTGCAGGACGTGCTCCGGGCCATGTCGGCATGGAATGACCGGGTCCAGGCCTTCCTTTTCAATCCAAGAAAGCTCGCGCCAACCTATTCGGATGCGGATGTGCTCATGCCGCCGCGCTTCAATGCCTTCTATGGCATCGATCAAGTGAAGCCTGTCGACGGGGCGACCTGGAAGCTTGAACTCGCCGGCCTTATCGAGAACAAGCAACCTTGGACGAAGGACGCTCTCTATTCGCTGCCTCAGGAAACCCAGATCACGCGCCATGTTTGCGTTGAGGGCTGGGATTATATCGGCAAATGGTCGGGCGTGCCCTTCCGCGCCTTTCTCGAACGGGTTGGTGCGGATAAGACGGCGAAATATGTCGGCTTCAAATGCAGCGACACCTACTCAGGCAGCATCGATATGGCGACGGCGCTCCATCCGCAAACGATCCTTGCCACGCATTATGCGGGGCAGCCGCTGCCGGATGCCTATGGATTTCCGATGCGGCTCAAGACGCCGCTCAAGCTTGGCTTCAAGCAGCCGAAATGGATTTACGCCATCGAGGTGACGAATACCTATCCCGGCGGATATTGGGAGGATGGCGGGTATAATTGGTTCAGCGGGCTTTGACGCCCCGAAGGTGAACGAAGCCACTCGTTCAAGAGCTGATACAAGTAACTCTAACCCCTTGTGCCCGAACCCCTTGCGTTGAACTTTTTTCCCTCGATCAACTTCTTACGTGAGTGAGGGCGCGCGGCTGCTCTTTCGCTCACGGAGATCCGGTCCGAAACAATAGGCCTGCGGCGAAGCCTGCAGGCAATGTGAAAGCATGCGGATGGATGGGATCACAGTCGCGCAAGCAGCGACCTGGGGCATTGCCGCAATAGCGACCGGCGGCGTCATTCTGCGTCCGTGGGGACTGCCGGAAGCCATATGGGCTGTCTCTGGTGCTGCTCTGCTCGTAGCCGCCGCACTCTTGCCGTGGTGGGACGCGCTGGCGGCGGTCGAGAAGGGAACCGACGTCTATTTGTTTCTAACCGGCATGATGCTGCTTGCGGAACTGGCCCGGCGTGAGGGCCTGTTCGATTGGCTGGCAGTGCATGCCGCGATGGCGGCAAAAGGTTCGGCGGCGCGGCTGTTCGGGCTTGTCTATCTCGTCGGCATCGTCGTGACCGTCTTTCTATCGAATGACGCGACGGCTGTGGTGCTCACGCCGGCGGTCTATGCTGTGGCAAAAGCTGCTAAAGCAAACCCACTTCCATACCTCGTCATCTGCGCCTTCATCGCGAACGCCGCCAGCTTTGTTCTCCCGATTTCCAACCCCGCCAATCTCGTTCTTTATGGCAGCAAAATGCCTCCGCTGTGGCCTTGGCTTCAGCAGTTTGCTTTGCCGTCGTTTTTCTCGATTGCGGCGACGTATGCCGGCTTGCGGTGGATCTATCGCCACGAAGTCCGGGCCAGAATTGAAGACCAAATACCAACACTGCCCCTGAGCAAGGGTGGCCGTTACGCCGCCTGCGGCATCGGAGTGACCGCGATCGTGCTTCTGCTAGCCTCGGCGCTCGACTACCAGCTTGGGGCGCCGACCTGCGCGGCTGGAGCGGCCACCGCACTGCTGGTCCTCATCGAAAAGCGCGAATTTCCCTGGCCTCTCCTTAGGGGTGTGTCCTGGGGCGTACTCCCGTTGGTCGCTGGCCTGTTCGTCCTCGTCGAAGGCCTCAATAACACCGGCGTTGTTTCAGACCTCACTAACCTTCTCAACTGGGGATTGGAACAATCGCTGACAGCCACGGCTTGGATCGCTGGTGTTGGTCTTGCCTTCGTGACGAACCTGATGAACAACCTGCCGGCCGGACTTATTGCGCAATCTGCCATCCAACCGGTACACCCTCCCGCCGTTATTACGGGCGGGCTTCTGATCGGAGTAGATCTAGGGCCTAACCTTTCCGTGACCGGCTCTCTCGCCACCATTCTTTGGCTGACCGCCTTGCGCAGGGAAGGCGTGATCTGCACCGCAGGTGAGTTTCTTGAGAGTGGCATGATCGTGATGCCCGCTGCGCTGATACTAGCGCTGGGCGCGCTCATCCTCACAAGCTGACGAGAGCGAGCGAAGGTGGATGGTATTTGCTCTGGTCACGCCGTTTTAGCGAGCTTCCGTGGCTTCACAGCCACCCAATCTTTGAGGGCAGACTAGGCTTACACGGCACCGCTTGCAAGGCGGTCCGCGAGATGATTGGCGATCGCCTGGTCCTCCTCGGAGGCAAGTCCGCTAATCCCAACTGCCCCAATGATCGCACCGCTCGAGTCTTTGAAGATGGCACCTCCTGGCAGGGCCGTGATCTCCTCGTCGCAGAACCAGGAGGTATGCAAATGCTGGCGCTGGACCCGCTCGAAAAATGCATCCGTATTGATTTGAATGCGCGCGGCGCTGTAAGCCTTGCCCTGCGAAATCGCGATGCTGCGCAGCGGGGCGCCCTCCATCCGCTGAAAGGAAATCAGGAGACCGGCCGCATCGCAGACGGCCACGCAGATCGGGCGTTTGTAATCGGCCGTCGCCTTTTCCATCGCGATCCGGATAAGTTCATTGCTTTGCTTAAGACTAAGAGCGCTCATATCATGCTCCACATGCGCTTGCGGCGGGCTTTGAAAAACTCAGGCATGCTACAGTCAGCGGCCGCAACTGTCACTTCGGCTTTTGAAGAAGTGGTGATATTTCGCGTTCCATAGATCAATCGGGGAGGCACTTATGACGTTCACGAGGCTGAGTGGGGTTTTGCTGTTAACGGGGGTCTTTTTGCCGGGTTACACAAGCCTTGAAGCTGTCGCGCAAACACAGTCGGCCTCTCTTGCCATGAAGGAAGAGATGATACCCAGCGCGGCGGCCAACCTTAAGATTTATCTGCGCAACAAGCATCGTGAGGATCAGACAAAGTTCACGCCGGAGAAAACCGTGCTGTTCGCGCATGGCTCGACCTATCCGGCCGAGACTGCGTTCGACCTACCGCTCGCTGGAATGTCCTGGATGGATTTCATCGCGCACGACGGGTTCGATGTCTGGCTCGTGGACCTTAGAGGTTATGGGCGCTCAGACAGGCCGAAGGAAATGGACGAGCCTGCGGACGCGCATGAGCCGCTGATGAGAACGGCGGACGCAGTCGAGGACGTTGCCAGCGCCGTTAGCCATATTCTGAAAGAACGGGGCATACACAAGCTCAATCTGATCGGCTGGTCATGGGGCACCACCATTATGGGCTCATATACCGCAAACCATGATGATAAGGTGGCAAAGCTTGTGCTTTATGCGCCGCAATGGCTGCGCACCGAACCCTCGCTCACGGACAAAGGCGGGCCGCTTGGAGCTTACCGGGTTGTTTCGATAGCCGAAGCGAAAGAGCGCTGGCTCAAGGGCGTGGCTGCAGACCAGCGGGAGTCACTCATCCCTACGGGCTGGTTCGAGCAATGGGCAGAGGCAACCTTCAACACCGATCCTTGGGGCCGGGCGCAGGAACCCAAGAAGCTGCGGGCGCCAAATGGAACGGTGGCGGACAGCCGTGAGTATTGGGCCGCCGGTAAGCCTAGATA
>JBAUNL010000671.1:0-9459 GCA_049579205.1 Rhodomicrobium sp.
GGTTAAGAGCGGCGCACGCCGAGTTTGATGACTACCCTCCTCGGCTGGACATGCTAAAACAATAGCAAGCGCGGGAAAGACAGGCCTCCGACGTTCGTTTTACAATTCGCGCTAGCAGGTCATTTTACGACGCCGATGCGGGCGGCAGGGTAGCAGAACGCCGACCGTTTCGCGTGAGGAACGCTGTGTACGCAGAGGCGAAACGAAATATCGAACCGCTCTAACGTCCCAAAACCGTTAAGGCAGGGACATGGAAACGCTGCGAGATGCCATTCTCCTTCGCGTATTCATCGGCGAAGCCGATAGGGCGGCTGGACGGCTTCTTTATCGCGCGATTGTCGAAGCAGCCTTGAAAGCAATCGCTGATCAAAAAGGCGAGAAGCTTTGGTCTGGCGAAATGCCGGTTGTCTCGAAGCTGAACGAGGAGGTGACCACAGCCTTTCCCGTCGGGACATTGCTGCCGAATCTCAAGCCTGGACTATATGTGATCGCGGCGAGCGCTGCGGATGAGGGCAAGAAAGCCGCAGAAAGTAGCGACAGCAACAGCGAAGACTATGGCGTGAAGGCCACGCAATGGTTCGTCATCTCCGATCTCGGCTTGACGGCTTTTACAGGCGCGGATGGTGTCCATGTCTATGCTCGCTCGCTTGCCACTGCCAATCCGGTTGCCGGCACTGAAATGCGCCTCGTGGCACGCAATGACGAAGTCCTCGGCACGGTGAAGACGGACAGCGAGGGCGCCGCTTATTTCAATTCCGGTCTTGTGAACGGCAAGGGTGGCCTCACGCCGGCCCTTGTGGTGGCTCGCGGCGCCGATAATGATTACGGGTTTCTGGATATCACCAAGCAAGCGTTCGATCTTTCCGATCGAGGCGTCGTGGGCCGCACGCCTCCCGGCCCGCTCGATGCGATGGTTTTCACCGAGCGCGGCGTTTACCGCCCTGGCGAGACCGTATATGTGACCGCTCTTTTGCGCGATGCGGCTGCTGACGCTGTTCCTGCCGTGCCCCTGATTTTGAAGCTTTTCCGCCCGGATGGCGTGGAAGACCGCCGCGAGACGCTCGCCGATCAAGGCAATGGCGGCCGGAGCTGGCAAATTTCGTTGCCCGATACGGCCATGACCGGAGGATGGAGGCTTGCCGCCTTCGTCGATCCAAAAGCACCCGCGCTTAATGAGAAGAGCTTCCTCGTTGAGGACTACGTCCCTGAACGGCTGGAAATGAAACTGAGTGCGTCACAGCCGGTAATTTCTGCGGCAGCTCCAGGCGTGATCGCACTCACCAGCCGCTATCTCTATGGCGCCCCCGCATCCAATCTTGGCCTCGAAGGGGAGATGGTTATTTCAGTCGCAAACGAGGTCGCGGGATTCAGCGGCTTTCATGTCGGCCAGGAAGGCGAAAAGTTTGCTTCCGTTCGCAAAGAGCTTGAGGCGCTGCCGAATACGGATGCTACGGGCGCGGCTTCGCTGTCCATCGCATTGCCCGGTCTGCCGGAAACATCAAGGCCGCTGAATGCGGATGTGACGATCCGATTGCGTGAACCGAGCGGGCGGGCGCTGGCAGAACGGACTGCGCTCAAGATCAACTCCGGCAAAAGCTTCATCGGCGCGAAGCCGCTTTTCGATGGTTCGGTGCCCGACGGCGCTGCAGCCGAATTTGAGATCGTCGGCATCGCGCCTGACGGCAGCCAAGCAGCTCTAAGGGGCTTGAAATGGGACCTGCAGCGCGTCGAGCACCAGTTCCAATGGTATTCGCGCGATAGCCGCTGGTCGTACGAGCTTGTCGCCTACGAAAGCCGCGTTGCGGGCGGCACAATAGACACACCGGCTTCGGGGACAGTCAGGATCAAGGCGCCGGTGCAAGCCGGCACCTACCGGCTCGACATTGCGTCGGCTTCCGCACAAGGACCTGCAACAAGCTATTCCTTCTCCGCGGGCTGGTATGTGTCCGAGGCTTCGGATACGCCTGAAATCCTTAATCTCGCACTCGACCGGGCCTCCTATCGCCCAGGCGATGAGATCAAAGTTCAGATTCTGCCGCGCATGGCAGGTCAAGCTCTGGTTTCAATCGTGAGCGATAAGGTGCTGGCCACCCAGCTGATAAAGGTTAGTGCCTCGGGCGGCTCGGCAAGTTTCAAGGTCGATCCTTTCTGGGGGCCGGGAGCTTACGCCACTGCAATTCTTTACCGTCCCATGGACAGCGCCGCGAAACGGATGCCGAGCCGGGCCGTTGGCGTGAAATGGATCCCTCTGGATACCAAGCCGCGCACTCTATCGGTCGCCCTAGACGCACCGGCGCCTTCCAGGCCGAATGGACCGGTCACGGTGTCCGCCGTTGTTTCGGGGCTTGAGAGCGGAGAAAAAGCGACACTCGTGGTCTCGGGCGTGGATCTCGGCATCCTGAACATCACACGCTACAAGACCCCGGCCCCAGCCGCATACTTCTTCGCTCAGCGCCGCCTTGGCCTCGAAATGCGCGATCTCTACGGCAAGCTAATCGACGGCATGCAAGGCGTAAAAGGGGTTGTCCGTTCAGGGGGTGACGAAGGCGGGCTTGAAATGAGTGGAAGGCCGCTCGCCGAAGTGCCGCTTGCGGTCTATTCCGGCCCGCTGCAAACTGATGAAACCGGAAAGGCGCAAATCACTTTCACGCTACCACCCTTCAACGGAACGATGCGGCTTTCGGCGCAGGCATGGACCGCAAACAAGCTCGGCCATGGCGAGAAAGACGTAATCGTTCGCGATACCGTCGTTGCGCAAGCGACACCGCCCAAGTTCCTGATGCTTGGAGACAGCTCGAACCTGCATCTCAGCATCGAAGACGTCGAAGCACCCGCAGGCGTCTATAAGCTCTCTGCCAAAGCCGAAGGCGGTATTGAGGTTACTGGTGAGACCGAGCGCACCGTTACGCTCGAACTAAATAAGCGCATCAGCCAGACGATTGCGCTACATGCAGCAGCTGTGGGAGAGGGGCACGTTTCCTTTGCTCTCACTGGCCCAGGCGATGTTGCGATCGAGCGGACCTATGCCATTCCCGTTGAACCGCCTGCTCCAAATGTGCGCAGACGGACAATTGAGATGCTCTCAGCCTTTTCAGGGTCTCTTCGGGTCGGCGGCGAACTGGTCCAAGGTCTTGTTCCGGCAACAGCGAAAGTCTCGGTGACAGCGAGCCGAACCGCGTCCTTCGATGTGCCCGGCCTTCTGCTCGCGCTCGACCGCTATCCTTTCGGCTGCGCCGAGCAGACCACTAGCCGCGCCCTGCCGCTCCTTTACTACAACGAGGTCGCCTCCCGGGCGAAGCTCAGCAAAGAGCCGAAGGCGAAGAATGCCATCGAAAAAGCGATTACCCGTCTTTACGAGATGCAGTCCTCCTCCGGCGCGTTCGGCCTTTGGGGACCAGGAAGCGAAGACATCTGGCTGACAGCCTACGTCACCGAGTTTCTTGCCCGCGCCAAGGAGAAGGGCTTTACCGTTCGCGATACGGTCTACGACACGGCCCTCGACCGCCTTCGCAACGCGGTCAATAACGCCCGCGACTTCAAAAAAGGCGGCGAGGATCTTGCGTACTCGCTCTATGTGTTGGCCAGGGCAGGTAGGAGTGTGCTGGGCGATCTCCGGTATTATGCAGATACCAAAATCGACACATTCTCCACGCCGATCGCAAAGGCTCAGCTTGCGGCTGGTCTCGCAATGCTCGGCGATAAAGAACGCGCTGCACTGACTTTCGCTGCCGCGCTTTCCGCACTTTCGGGGCCTGAAACCCAGGTGCCGGCGGCGGGGCGGACAGATTATGGCACCCAGCTGCGTGACGCGTCCGCCGCACTTGCCCTGATGGGCGAAAGCGGCGCCGCGACGCCCCAGCTGCAGAAGGCGTTCAGCATCGTATCGGCGCTTCGGGCACAGCAGAAGGAAACGACGACGCAGGAAAGCCTTTGGCTTCTTCTTGCCGCGCGCACCCTCGACGCGCAAAACAAAGATCTGAGCCTGGAGGTTAACGGCCTGCCTGTGCAAGGGTCGTTTCAGACGGTCCTGAACGGCAGCGATTTCACGGCCCCATCCGTTCAAATCATGAATGTCAGCGCCATTCTCCCGAATGCGGCTTCGAAAAGCTTCGAGACGATGCTGACGAAGGATCAGCTTGCGCGCGACGGGTTGGTTATCCGGAACAAAGGCTCACAAGCTGTTCCGGCCAGCGTTCTTGTGACCGGCGACGGCATGGAGCCGGAGCCTGCGGCCGAAAGCGGCTTCAGGATCGAACGCAAGACATACGCGCCCGATGGCCGCGAAATTTCTTTCGACAAGCTGAAACAGAATGACCGCGTTGTGGTTGTGTTGAAGGTAACTGAGATCGAGCCCAAGCTTGGACAAATCGTGGTCGAGGACAGGCTGCCTGCCGGCTTCGATATCGAGAACCCGGCGCTGCTGAAAGGTTCGGATCTGAAGGCTTTCTCGTGGCTGCCGAGCGTCTATTCGCCCGTCTTCTCCGCTTTCCGGGATGACCGCTTCGTGGCGGCTTATTCGCTCTCCGACGCGGGGCGTAAGATCCCGGCGCAGATGACAATGGCTTATGTTATGCGCGCGGTAACGCCGGGGTCTTACACTCATGCGGGCGCACGTGTGGAAGATATGTACCGCCCGGACCGCTTCGCCAGAACATCTGGCGGTAAGGTCGAGATCACCGCCGCGCAGTAGGGTACTGATGCATGGCTGGTGATCGCGGCGTCGCGCCTCTTGGCTGTTAGGCAACTTTGGAACCTTTGTTTACGAATGATCTTTTCTCAGAGCCGCACCCGCGTTTGCGGATCATGATTGAGGATGAGGGTTAAATGAATCGGCGAGGGCGCATCTTCCGGGCCTTCTGCGGTCTCGGCGTGTTCGTGCTGCTCGCAGTCGCGGCCTATGATCTCAAGCTTTTCGAGCCTCTGCCGCTGGATGCCGCTGCCTCCTCGTCACGCCTTGTCCTCGATCGTGATGGCCACCTGCTTCGTGCATTCACGACGCCGGAAGGACGATGGCGGCTGGACGCCAAGCCTAGCGAGGTTAGCGCGAACTATCTTGCCATGCTTCTCGCTTTCGAGGACCGGCGCTTCTGGCGTCATCCAGGCGTCGATCCCTTCGCCATGTGCCGCGCCGTAGTGCAGTCCGGAATGCATGGCCGGCTCATCTCGGGCGGCTCGACGCTGACCATGCAAGTGGCACGCCTTCTGCGCGGCTCGCCGACACACTCTATCACAGCCAAATTCCAGCAGATCGCGGATGCCATCCGGCTTGAAACCGCTCTATCCAAAAAGGACATCTTGTCCCTCTATTTGAAGCTTGCGCCCTACGGCGGAAATCTCGAAGGCGTTCGCGCAGCGTCACTCGCCTATTTCGGGAAAGAACCGCAGCGGCTCAGCATTGCCGAAGCCGCGGTACTGGTAGCGATCCCGCAAGCCCCCGAAAGCAGGAGGCTCGATCGCGCCGAAGGCGAGAGCGCAAGCGCATACCGCTCCCTCCTCGCAGCGCGCAATCGTGTCATACTAAGAGCCGCGGCTGCCCAAGCAATCACACAAGCAGATGCTACGGCGGCGATCTCGCAAGTCTTACCGCGCGGGCGGCGAGGATTTCCTGCCTTGGCTCCGCATCTCTCCGAACGTCTGATCGCCGCAAGCCCAAATGCGCCGGAGATCGCGACAACGATCGACGGCAAGCTGCAAGAAGCCGCGGAACGTATCACAGGCCGGAACGCGAAGGCCTTCGGCGAGAAGATTTCGATCGCAGCCTTGATCGTGAGTAACAGAACAGGCGAAGTGCTCGCAGATGTAGGTTCGGCCGGCTATTTCGATGACACGCGGCTTGGGGCCATCGACATGACAACCGCTGTCCGCTCACCAGGCTCGGCGCTCAAGCCCTTCATTTATGGGTTGGCGTTCGAGGACGGACTTGCGCATCCTGAAACCCTGATCGAAGACAGGCCGGTACGCTTCGATAGCTATGCTCCGGTAAATTTCGACAGCGTCTTTCATGGCACCGTGACCGTGCGGACGGCGCTGCAGCTTTCGCTCAACGTGCCCGCGGTGAAGGTGCTGAACGAGGTAGGCCCGGCAAAGCTTGCCGCGCGGTTCGGTCAGGCAGGGTTGCCTTTCACGCTGCCGCGTAATCTCACCGTCGCTCTCGGCGGGGCGGGGCTGTCTCTCGAAAACCTGACCACGCTTTATCTAGCGCTCGCCCGGGGCGGCAGCGTCACGCCGCTTCTTTACGTAAAGGACGGCGCAAGTGCTGGCGCCCATGGCGAAGCAGCGGCGGTTCTGCTGCAACCGGCCGCGGCCTGGTACGTGACGGACATTCTTCGCGGCGCGCCTGTTCCGCCGAGCGTCACGCCGGGAGCGGTCGCCTTCAAGACCGGCACGTCCTATGGATTCCGCGATGCGTGGGCCGCCGGCTTTGACGGTGACTATACGATTGCTGCTTGGGCTGGACGCGCCGACGCGACCTCGGTCCCAGGCCTTGTTGGCTTGCGCGTCGCAGCCCCCGTTCTCTTCGAGCTTTTCTCGGCGATCGGGCCACATCGTGCGCCGTTTGCAGCAGCCCCGCCGAACGTCATCGGCACAAGAAAAACTGCGGAGTTGCCCCCGCCGCTACGTATCTTCCATGGGCAGAAGCAGGAGGCGGCGCAGAAACCGGGAGAGCTGCCTTTGCGCATAGCCTATCCGCCCCAGGATTCTGAGGTGGAGCTTGCATTTTTGGAGGGAGAGACGGGGAAGATGCCGGTGGCATTGAAGGCGGAGGGCGGGGTTTTGCCGCTCACGTGGCTGGTGGACGGCGTGCCGCTTGCTTCATCGCCGCACCGCCGCGAGGCATTCCTAGTCCCTCCCGGCCCGGGATTCGTGCATATCACCGTCATCGATGCCGAAGGTCATGCCGACCGCGAGCAAATCCGATTGCGGTGATGCTAATGCGGGTGCCGTGAGATGCCGTCTTCCCGCACGAATTAGCGAAAACGGCGCTGCCGAGCTTGAGATTAAGGCGAAAGCGTGATTAGCTAATGCGATAACTTTTTTAAGCAAAGCTGTTTGAGCAGCCGATCAGAGCGAGCTGACCATGAGATGGCGAGGATACCTCATTCTTCCCATTTTCTTTTCAATGATCTTTTTTCTTTTAGGTCAGAACGGCTTTTTACATCTATCCGACCCCTTAGATTTCATGGCAACCGGCCTAGGTGTCATCCTTTGTATTATCCAGATCGCGATCTGGATTTCCTGGATGCGCCGCTTGCGTCAGGCTTAGATTGATATTAAGTCATCCACGCGCGAAGCGGGCGAATTTCGCTTTTGGCGTGTCAAGCGCAGCATCCCCGAGCCTTCGACGCTTATCCTCCTCATACTCCTGGAAATTGCCCTCGAACCACTCGACATGGCCATCGCCCTCAAAGGCGAGGATGTGCGTGGCGAGCCGGTCCAAAAAGAAGCGATCGTGGCTTATGACCACGGCGCAGCCGGGGAAATCCTCCAGCGCCGCCTCTAAGCTGGACAGCGTCTCTACATCGAGGTCGTTTGTCGGCTCGTCGAGCAGGATCAGATTGCCGCCTTCCTTCAGCATCTTGGCGAGATGCACGCGGTTGCGCTCGCCGCCCGAAAGCTGGCCCACCTTCTTCTGCTGGTCCGGCCCCTTGAAGTTGAACCAGCCGCAATAGGCGCGGGAATTCACCTCGCGAGTGCCGAGCTTGATCTGATCGAGACCGCCCGAAATCTCCTCCCACACGCTCTTTTTCGCATCGAGCGCATCGCGGCTCTGATCGACATAGCCGAGTTTAACCGAGTCGCCGAGGCGGATCGCGCCCCCGTCAGGCTTGTCCTGGCCGACGATCATGCGGAAAAGCGTAGTCTTCCCCGCGCCGTTCGGGCCGATCACGCCGACAATGCCGCCCGGCGGCAGCTTGAATTCGAGATCGCTGATGAGCGTCCGGCCGTCATAGCCCTTCTTGATGTGCTCCGCTTCCAGCACCACGCCGCCGAGCCGCGGGCCGGTTGGGATCTGGATTTGCGCGCGCCCCACTTGGTCGCGTCCGGCTTCTTCCGCCAGCCTCTCATAGGCAGAAATGCGCGCCTTGCTCTTTGCCTGACGCGCCTTGGGCGACGAACGGATCCACTCCAGCTCGCGCGTCATATTGCGCTGCTTCGCCTCCTCCTCGCTCTTCTCCTGCGCGACGCGCTTCGCCTTCTGCTCGAGCCAGCTGGAATAGTTGCCTTTATAGGGGACGCCATGCCCGCGATCGAGCTCCAGCGTCCACTGCGTGATCGAATCGAGGAAGTAGCGGTCGTGAGTGACAAGGATCACGCAGCCGGGATAGTCTTCGAGATAATGCTGGAGCCAATCGGTGGTCTCGGCATCGAGATGGTTGGTCGGCTCGTCGAGCAGCAGGATGTCCGGACGTGATAAAAGCAGCTTCGTAAGCGCCACGCGCCGCTTCTCCCCGCCCGAAAGCTTCGACACTTCGAAATGGGGCGGCGGGCAATTCAGCGCCTGCAGCGCTTGCTCCACCTGCGCATCGAGATCCCACAGATTTTGGCCGTCGATGATGTCCTGCAGCCCCGCCATCTCGTCCGCGTTCTCGTCGGAATAGTTCATGGCCAGCTCATTATAGCGGTCGAGCATGGCCTTCTTCTCGGCCACGCCCTCCATCGCATTGCCGAGCACATCCTTCGCGGGATCAAGCTGTGGCTCCTGCGGTAGGAAGCCCACCTTGATGCCGTCCGCGGCCCAGGCCTCGCCGTTAAACTCCTTCTCGATGCCCGCCATGATCTTGAGCAGCGTGGATTTGCCCGAACCGTTCACGCCCACGACGCCGATCTTCGCATCGGGCAGGAAGGAGAGCGAGATGTTGTCCAGCACCTGCTTGCCGCCAGGATAGGTTTTGGAAAGCTTCTGCATCACGTAGACATATTGCGGCGTGGCCATGGGGTGTCCTTTGGGTGTGTGGGTGTGCGCGTCTCGCGAGACGCATGCGTGGCCGGCGAGGCTTTATCGGCGGCGCCGGGGTGAGCGATGCGAACGCGCGGGAATTTCTGCCTGCTTATGTAGCGGATCGGGGGCGGCGGCTCAAGGCGGCGAAAATAACAGTGAAGACAAATCTGGGAGAAGAATTAAGTTTCCGGGATGCCGATAATACATCCATCAAGGGCAATCAATGGCGAAATTGAAAACCAGGAGAAGCCTGATCTCAAAAACCTCTCTTTTTGCCGCAGCAAAAAGATGGGACAACGCTGCCGTCGCCGCAATCGTAAGCGCAGCCCCGGAATCGATACATGCAACTGACTCGAAAGGCCGAAACGCCTTGCACATGGCCTGCGCGGTGAAACCTAGGTGTTTAGTCCCAGCATGTGGTGAATGGGGTCGAGCCTGAACTGATCCGGGTTTTCTGTCCAGCATTTGCAGATGCATTCGTGAGGCGTCAGCCCTCGAAGGGTTTTCAGCCGCTTCGC
>JBAUNL010000672.1:0-6615 GCA_049579205.1 Rhodomicrobium sp.
TCCTGCGGAAAGCCGCATCAGGCGTCTTGCCGCCGAAACGCCTGCCACGCTCATACTATTTGATCAGCTTGCCGGTCCGAGCGGGATTTTGCTCGACAGTCCGTTGGTGAACCGCCGCGAGGCATTGGAAGAATTTTATCGCCGCAACTTAGCTCCTCAGTTGAAATTGTCGCCATTCACGCATGAGCGGCGAACGGCGCAAAGTTGGCTTAAGACGAGCGGCGGCGCCATAGACGGGGTCGTGTGCAAGCGGCTGGATGGCGTCTACACCCCCGGAAGGCGCACCATGCTCAAGGTTAAATGCCTGCGCACCGCGGACTGCGTGGTGGGCGGGTTTCGCTATCTCGAACGGGAGCATTTAGTGGGATCCCTGCTGCTTGGGCTTTATAATCGCCAAGGCGAACTCGACCATGTGGGTTTCACGTCAGCAATCGCGGCGGCTGATCGGGAAGCGCTAACAGAGCGATTGCAGAGCCTGGCGAAACCGCCCGGTTTTACGGGAAAGGCGCCGGGAGGCCCCAGCCGTTGGGCCACCGGAAGATCAACCGAGTGGGTGCCTCTCAAGCCGGTTCTTGTGGCGGAGGTCCAGTACGACCAGATAACCGGCGGGCGTTTCCGGCACGGCACGAAGTTTCTCCGCTGGCGCCCCGACAAAGCGCCTAAGTCTTGTACGCTGGCATCCGTCATTGGCCAAGATCAACCGCAACACGGAACGATAAGCGGCGCCCCTGATGAGCTTTTTTGCACAGTTTTATCCCGTTAAGGTCCATTGACTTCCATCTAGCAGCGGGCGCATTGTGCGGGTACAGTACCCTCAAATCCGTACCCGCAAATGCGCGACAAACTCACTGATGCAGCAGTCAGAAATGCCAAGCCGAAGGCCAAAGCCTATAAGCTTTCAGACGGCGCCGGGCTCCATCTTCTCGTCACTCCTAACGGTTCAAGGCTGTGGCGCTTCCGCTACCGGTTCGATGGCAAGGAGAGCATGCTTGGCCTTGGAAACTACAATCCCGGCGAGCCGGAAGACCATGTGCCGCTTACCGTGGCCCGTGAGCGCTGCCAGGCGGCCCGCAGAGCCCTGCAGGAAGGCCGGAAGCCATCGGCACTGCACAAGGGCCTGGCTGCCGTCTCCGGGCCTGTAAGCCACTCCTTTGAGAGCGTAGCCCGCGAGTGGATGGCATCCCAAAAGAAGACGCTCACGCGCAAATATGCCCGCACGATGCAAGGGCGGCTTGAACGCCTTGTGTTTCCCAAGATTGGCGAGAGGGAAATCGGAAGCATCACCGGGCCAGACCTCCTGAAGGTTATCAAGCCGATCGAGAAGGAAGGTATCTATCTTGCCAGGCGGGTGAAGATAGTCTGCGGGCGGGTCTTCAGGTTTGCAGTCGCCCATGGCTTGGCCGAGTACGATCCCAGCACCAGCATCAACGACGCACTGGCAAAGCGGCCAAGAGTGCAGCATCGCGCATCTTTGACGGCAAGCCAGCTCCCTGAATTCTTCAGGCGGCTTGACCAGTATTATAGCGGCTATGCGATCACCAAGCTCGCCATGCTTTTTATCATTTTGACCGCGGTCAGAAGTGATGAGCTGCGTTTTGCTTCATGGAGCGAGATAGAAGACCTGGACGGCGGAGCGCCTTTGTGGCGGATACCAGCCGCCAGGATGAAAAAGCCGCGGATGCATCTGGTGCCGCTAGCTCCACAGGCCGTGGCAATCCTCCGGAAAGCCCGTGAGCTTTATCCGAATTCGAAGCTGGTCTTTCCAAGCGAGGACAGCCGGACTGGCGTCTTGGGTACTAACGGTCTTTTAGAGGTGGTCTACCATCTTGGATTTAAAGGAAAGGCCACGGTGCATGGCTTCCGCTCAACATTTAGCACCGTCCTGAACGAGCACGGCTTCAACCGGGATGCAATCGAGCTTCAGCTTTCCCACCAGGAAGATGACGAAGTGCGCGCAAGCTATAACTTTGCTGAGCTGCTTCCGCAAAGGCGTGAAATGATGCAGTGGTGGGCGAACTTTATCGACCGGATGCAAGGCAAATCAGTGTAGAGATGGACCTTGCGCGGCTAGCTTTGGCCAGCGAAGAACCGGTTCCTCGACCGGCCCGCCGCGCGACCTTTTCAATCGAGGCTGCGCAGCGAGGGGCGCTATGGACGACGCAAGGGAACTTCCTGCCAGCCTTACGGCAGGCCAGGCGATAGCTTGGACGCTGACACGCGACAAGGCGTTTACGCTTCAAAGCCATTACGGCTCTTCGCTACGTGTTCAAATTTCTTTCGGCATGTGGAAACCGGATAGGCGCCGCTTTCCCTTCGAAGATGCGGATAAGGCTGATAGGGCGCTTCTCGAATGCATCAACCACAAGGCAATCGAGGCGAAGGGCACCCCTTTCCGCAGGGAAGTGCCTGACGAGCAGTTTGAGCAATGCGCGCCTGCTGGCAGCTTGATAAAAGCCTCAAAGCTTGCCTGGGATGCCGAAGACAATCTTTGGCTCGTAAGCGAAGACAAGTGCCTGCAGTTTCGGGACACGTCGATTGACACTGCCGGGCTGCTTAGAGAGTTCCCGGCCGAACCCATACCCACAATTCAGAGAGGAAAAAGCAAGGGGCGTCCGCCAAGATATGACTGGACTGCATTCGAGGCGGAATGCTTGCGGCTATTTGCTGCAAAGCCAGGCTGGAGCCCAAGCAAAGCAGACCTCGAAAGAGCCCTGGCCGATTGGTGCGAAGACCAATGGGGTGATCAGCCTGCCCATAGCGTTCTACAAGAACGTATCAACCGCATCCTGACAAAAGCGGCCTGAATTTCCGGCATCATTTCCGGCATCATTGGCGGGTTACGTGACCTTCCAGTGACGGCATCTTCCGCAAATCACTCTTACGGAGGATTACGGAAATGACTGCCGAAGCGAACGAAGAAATTCTAAGGCTGCGCGACGTCGAAGAGCGCGTCAAACTCAAACACTCAGCCATTTACCAGCTAATCTCGGAAGGCAACTTCCCGGCTGCTATCGCACTAGGGCCGCGCGCCCGTGGATGGCTGGCCAGCGAAGTTACCGCGTGGATGCGAAACCGCCCGCGCGCTGAGAAGTGGCGCCCTGGCAAAGCGAAAGAGGTGGTGTGATGAGCACTCGTCAGTATGTTAGCCCGGCCAAGCTGCCTGCAGCGTTACGAGCCCTGGATGCCACCCCCATCATCTACAAGGATGGTGAGGACCTACTTGAGGATAAAATCAGCAAAAGCTCCCACGGTCTTCGTTATATCGTTGCAGCGGATGTGCCCATAGGTGCACCGCCGCTCGCACCTAATAGAACGCTGGCGCAATCGCTTGAAATGTTGAGTGATCCTAACCTTGATGAGTGGTGGCGTTCCAGGGTGCGCAGCCGGGATCTGGCTTACGGCTTCTGGCCTACTGAAAGCGGCGCGCTGGTTATCTTCAACAGAGGCTATTCGCCGATCTGGTGCAAACCCAAAGACGGAAGCTGGCGCCCTGCTAATCGCGATTGGTGGGTGCCGAATATCGCAAGGAAACGCAGCGGCGAAGAAGCCGGAGATACGTTCTACTACGACTTCGATAGCGAGCGCACCAAGGTCCGGAAGGCTCTCAAGGCGATGGTCAAGCTCGGCATTCTCGCCGAGGCGGACGCCGCGAAAGTTTTGAGCGTCAAGCAGCGAGGGAACAAATCATGAACAGCTCCACTCTCGACCGCAACCACGAACGCAAACAGCCGCGGGCTTAGCGCGGCTGCTCACTGGATTTCCGATAGTAACAGGACACAGCTTTTCTATCGGAAATCCCCCATCACCGCAACATTGTTCAAAGGGGGATCAGCGCCATGAACCGCGCATCCGGAACCGCCCGCAACGGCGCATACCAAGAAAGCACAGCGAAGAAACCATTCGAGGCATATGCCGCCACGCTCATTGCTAACGGCTATTCGCCTCTGCCCATCAAAGTACGGAGCAAAAAACCAATTCCGTATGGATGGTCGAAACGCTGCGAAACACCTCTCAAGGATACCGAAATAGCCAAGCTTATCCGCGACCACCCTGCAGCTGGCATCGGTATCGCGTGCAGCTATAAAAACATCGTAGGCATCGACAACGACACAGACCGGCCAGAGATCATGGCCGCGATTAAGTCAGTATTGCCTGCAACGCCAGTCAGCAAACGCGGCAAGCGTGGCTGTACAGACTTTTTCCGCTCAAGCAAGCCTCTCGCGTCACGGCGGTTCAAAACCCCTGACGGCGAAACGCTTGTAGAGATTTTGGCTGCGGGGCGTCAAACCGTCTTGCCGCCCACCATGCACCCTGAACTAGGCAAGCCTTATGCGTGGCTGACGAATGCGACGCTGTTCGATATGCGGGTTGAAGACCTTCCTCTCATCCCTGATGACATTGCCAGCAAAATCGAAGCGGTTCTTGGAAACTGGATAGAGAAGCCGGAACACCGGATTGGCGAGGGGCTTGGCGCAGAGGAGGTCATCGCAAAGAACCTCACTGCCAGTGAGCGGAAGAGATATGAGGGCTTTGTTGCAGCAGCCATAGCGGCGCGGGCCGGGGAACTCGCCGAGCTCGGGGAAGGCAGCCGCAACGCGACACTGTTTCGCGACATCTGCCGCCTGGGCAAGTTTGCGCATCACGGCATCATAAGCGGCAACGATCTCGGCTCGCCTTTCTATGATGCGTGCAAGGAAAATGGCCTTGTCCACGAGGAAGGTGAGGCGGCGGTCATAGCGACGATAAATAGCGCCCTGGCTGCGTCGAAGAGAGACCCATTGCGGGCGCTGGCGGACCGGCCGAGAGATGCTGCGGGGGATGGCGGCCCGTGGCTCAAGCCGCTGCCGCTCGTCTCGAAAATCGAGCCTCTGCCCTATCCCGTTACCGCCCTTCCCAAGATAATCAAGGCAGCCGCCGAAGAGGTCCATGGGTTTGTAAAGACGCCGCTGGCAATGGTGGCCTCTTCTTCCATCGCTGCAATTTCATTGGCGGCGCAAGCGCTCATCGATGTCCGGCGCGACGAAGAGCTTTTGAGCCCGGTCAGCCTCTTCATGCTGACAATCGCCGAAAGCGGAGAACGCAAGACCCAATGCGACAAGATGTTCACGCGGGCAATCGAGCATTACCAGGATGAACAGGATAGCGCCGCAAAGCCGCTTTTCAGGGGATACAAGACCGCGCTGTCCGCTTGGGAAGCCGAGTATGCCGGGATAAAGGACCGCATTCGCAGGCAAACCAGCAAAGGCGAATGCGCAACAATGTCACAGCTGGACCTTTCCATGCATGAAGACACCAAGCCCGAAAAGCCGCGTGTGCCGAAGTTGATGCGCAAGGAAAGTACTCCTGAAGGGCTAGCGAAGAAGCTGCAACACGAGTGGCCATCGGCTGGCATCATATCAAACGAAGCAGGAATTGTTTTCGGCGCCCACGGCATGAACTATCAAAGCATCATGCGCAATCTCGCGCTGCTGAACACGCTTTGGGATGGCGGGCGCTACCAGTCCGATCGAAGCGACGATGAACGCAACCGCGATGTCCGGGGCGCCAGATTGACCATGGGGCTGATGGCACAGGAAGCGGTTCTGCAGGAGTTCTTCGAGCAATCAAATGGCCTTGCGCGCGGCTCAGGCTTTTTTGCCCGGTTTCTCACCTCATGGCCGGAAAGCACGATGGGCACGCGCTTCTATGAGGCGCCCACGGAAGGCATGCCCGCGCTGAAGGCGTTCAATGACCGGCTGAGCCAAATCCTGGCCTGCGCAGTTCCCATCAATGAAGACGGCGCCCTTCATCCCGCCGAGATGCAGCTTTCTCCCAAGGCCAAGGCTGAATGGATCAAATACCATGACCGCGTGGAAGCTATGCTTGGCCAGGGCGGCGAGCTTTTTGACGTGAAGGACGTTGCGGCCAAGTCAGCCGATAATGCAGCGCGGCTTGCTGCCCTGTTTGCCTTCTTCGAGCGCGGCGCGGACGCAACGATTGAACGTGACGATTTCGTGCGCGCCAGCAAAATTGCTCTGTGGCACCTGAGCGAGGCGCGCCGCTTTCTCGGCGAGTTTTCGATGCCATCAGAGCTGGCAGGGGCCGCGCGGCTCGAAGGCTGGCTGATTGAGCAATGCAAGAAGGATGGCGGCAACACCGTTTCCCGCAGCGCGGTACTGACACGCGGGCCATATGGGCTGCGCAAGAAGGAGACTTTAGATGCGGCCCTGACTGAACTGCGCGAACTCAATCGAGCCCGTGAAGTAAAGGCTGCAGCCGGAAAGCAGCGCAACATCGAGGTCAATCCGGCGCTGCTCAAGGACAGAGAAAATTAGCAGGATTAGCAGCTTTAGCATTAGCAGACCCAGAAAGGCAGAAATCCCGTTTTTTGGCATAACAAGCAGAAAACATACACATACAGACTATCAAGTGACATATTGATAATGAAAAGTACCGTACCGCCTGCCAAGGGTCACACACAATATATTTGAAAGTGAAAATTAGCATATATTAGCAGCTTTAGCAGAGGTAGAGAGGTGTAATACCGAATCCGACTGATTGAGTCGCCGCGCGCATGGGATTCCGCTCGGGATTCGAAGCAGTTATATGGAAGGGTCATGATTCGTTTGCGGGGGC
>JBAUNL010000673.1:0-4781 GCA_049579205.1 Rhodomicrobium sp.
GCCGAAAGCCGCTTCCCGTGACAATGCCTTTGCGCGGGGTCGATTTTGGTGAGATAGATCATAGACCCTCACTAACAATCAAATGCCGCACGTCGCGGCCGAACCGCAACCGAGACTGATACAGAACATCTTTCGGCAAGGCATCCGCCACGTCGCAGCGCTCGAGCTCGAGCAGCCCTTCCCGCGCCGCCGCCGCCAGCCGATCCTTAAAATGCTCTAGCGTTCCTACATCGAGACCTCTGCGTGCGGCGACGCTGTACGCTTCCGCAATCGCCACCTTGCCAGTCAGAGGTTTCGTGCTACGCCCTTTCACCAGGCGCTTGATCGCCGCCGCGAAATGCACGTCCCTATCCAGCCGCACGGCGTCATCATCCTCGCGGCGGCCGCCCTGTCCTTTGCTCTTATGACCTGGCCGACGCAAGGCGGTCTGGCGGCGCTGGCCCAATCCCATCGTCTTCGCAAGTTGTGAACGGGCGGCCGAATATGCCGGCGCTACCATCGGGTAACTCTGTGACAAGCCCCATTTCTCACGATATTGTTCTGCAGACATGTCGTGATGCGTCAGCAAGTGCCGCTTGAGAGATTTGAATTTCTTGCCATCTTCGAGGCAAAAGATGTGGCTGGCTGTCACCGATTTCTTGATGGGCACCGCTGGTTCGAGGTCTTGTTTGAACGGTTCTCTTCCGTGAACCACAGCTCTATTCAAAGCTGCCCAAACAGAACTGACCATCACAGGAAGCTGTTCTCTCCTGAGCGCGTTATGAGCCACATAAGCCGAAACGATATCGGCGGTCAACGAGGCTAGATTTAGTTCGCTTCCGTTCACAAAGCTGCTCCTAAGTTCTCTTCAAGCAATAAACCGCCTGATAACATGAATTAGCTCAATATAATTCTACCAGTTTATCACATCGAGATGGCGTCGCACAGGTTCTGCGCACCGCGTTTCTGATGGAGCGGGACGCTCGGCTCGGCGCAGATTTGGCAACTTCCCCCTTAGCGCCAGAGGTATTGGACATCACGCCGCAGAAAGCGGAATAGCTCACGTGTTTCTCTGTCTGCCTTTGCCACGCGCTTACGAGTTGCGCGTAGACTTTGTCTTTGGCAGGTGCCTTTGGCTTCGGCTGTTTCCCTGCGGCGCGTTGATAGTCCCTGTAGACTGTCTGCTCGGAAACGCTTTGATGCCGGGCAGGAAGACAGCAATAGCAATGGAACCAGTTTCTCAGCTCAATTGATCAAGAACAAGGAGGCTGCTTTGCGTACTCTTGTCCTAGCATCGGCTTTGCTATTTGGCTCCCTCTCACTTCCCATTCAGGCTGACGCTGCCTATAGGCGCCACGGCCATGACGGCTCAATGACTGTTAAGCTCGCTAACGGAAGGACAGTCACCTTCCAGCTTATGAGGATGAACGGGAGGATGATGGCGGTTGCACCGGCTTCAGCCATTGACCCATTTCACTTTTCGCACGAGCGATACTAGCTGGCTGTAAAGCCTGGCCTCGGCGCTGGCGGCCAACCGAACAATCGGTGGAATTTCAACCGCCTCTACCGCGCGGTTTGCAGCGGAAGCCGATAAACTGCGCCTCTACCGCTCGATTGCCACGATGGACCGATCGGCGCCTTTGCCTGCGCTGTGCGATCAAGGAAAACGTCGCGGCCATGCGCGGCCCGCTACCGGACGCCGAGACGCGCAAGCGCATGGTCTCTCACATGGAGACCATTCCGGGCTTCGCGACAGTGGGCGACATGCCTTGGTATCCCGGAAAGACCTTTCCGGGCGTTATTGCCCAAGGGCAGGCCACAATCCGCAGCCGAGGCTAACGTTCGACCTTCGACGGTCTTGAGAGTGGAGTTTTAGAAACGCGCCTCAGACCGCCGCTCGACGGAGGCACTCGGCGTGGTCCGGCCGACGGTCAAGTCGCTGTTGAATCATCTTGACCTCGAGAAGTTCGGCAATTTCGTCGACGCCAAAATCAAGGAAGCAATCCTCGCCGCGACCGATGGGTGATCACGGACCAATACCCAATTAGTGCCAGCGCAGGTCGAACTCGGCGGTGATGCCTGGTTTTGGGCAGGGGGCGATATTGTCTTTGACGAACCCTTCAGAGCGGAGGAGAACGGGTCTCCGAATACCAATATGGGCTTGAACCATTCCGGCTTTGACCACCTTCGGCGCCATAGAGGAGACAACGCGTTCCGGCTTGAGCACCGCCATGGCCATGCCTCAGATCAAGGGCATCACCCTGCAAGCCCATCAACAACGGCGGCGACTTGCCCGGCCTGATCCGCGCGGTTGTCGTCATAACGGCGAACTGCGCTTAGCGCGATGCGCTCGCGGCTTCCCTTGCCAAGCACATGCAGCTTATCGCCCGCAAGGTCCACATGGACGATATCGAGGCTTGCGACCTCGTTCCGCCGGAGCCCAAGGCCGAAGGCTAGCCGTAATATAGCCGTATCGCGTGCGGCCTTGCGGTGATCCTGGTTGCTAGCGGGCAAGCGGCCGTCGATGAGCCGCCGCACATAAATTCTTCCCGGATGACGCCGCTCTTGTTTCAGTGCCTAAGCCAAGGGCTGCCGAGGGCAGGAGAGATTCAATATTATCACAATCGAGAAAGCGCTTCGCTTAGAAACTGCACAACTTCCTGATGCCGGTTCTGTGAGGCAACCGTCAATGCAGTAGCACCGTCGGCCCTCTTAGCGTCTATATTGGCGTTTGCCGCGACCAAGGCCTTCACGACTTCCAGATGACCGTTATACGACGCCAGGAACAGCGCCGTCATGCCACTGGTAAGTGCTGCGTCCACATCAGCCCCGGCGGCGAGTAAAGCTCGCACCACCTCCACGTGGCCCGCTTGCGAAGCTGCAATCAACGGCGTCTCGCCATTGGCCGTTTTGGTGTTCACGTTGGCGCTTGCGCTGATCAAGGTTTTCACTACTTTTAGACGGCCCTTCCCCGAAGCGACCCACAATGCTGTAACGCCATTAGCCAATTTGGCGTTCACATCGGCGTTTGCGGCGAGCAGTGCTTGCACCAGCTCTAGCGGGGCTGATGAAGAGGCCGTTATCAACGCGGTCCGGCCGTCATCGTCGGCATTCACATCAGCGCCAGCGGCAAGCAAGGCTCGGATCACCTCTAGCCGTTCTGACAGCTGTCCAAGAAATGATGAGAAGACAGCAACCATCAATGCAAGACCTTGAGGCGCGCCTTCTCAAAGCACCCTTCCATCGCTGGCTAGGTCTTTCTGTTGTTGATGTTACTCCCGAAGAAATCACGGTCAAGGCAACCTGGCGAGACGAATTCGTAGTAAATGCGGATGCTGGCTATACCCACGGAGGCATCCTCGCAACTCTGATCGACATCGTTGCCGACTTTGCGCTGGCTGCTCGGTCGGGCCGTCCCTTTCCAACCATAGATTTGCGTGTGGACTATCACCGGCCAGCCATGCGGGGGGAACTCATATGCAAAGGCAGGGTCCTGAAAGCAGGTGCACAAGTCTCGTCCTCAGAAGCCAGCATCTTCCATGATGAAGGACGCCTGCTCGCCAGCGGCCGGGGCGTTTATTTTAACCGCGGCGTGATTATCGGCCTCTGCCTGCCGTGGAGCGCGATTGAGCCAGCTAGCGCGTACTCGGTGCCATCGGACTATCACACCTGCTAAGCAGTAGGAAATGGCCCCGCACTGCGGTCCAAAGCCCGTCCTGGACGCCGTTCAGGTCTTTACTCACGATCGCCTCGGCGGACGCAGCTTCCGAACCGGTCTCGGGCGCATCTCGAACCGGTCTCCAGCAAGTCAAATACGGAAATTAGAATATGGCGAGCAGAGACAGCCGCTGCAAAAACCGGCGACGTGAAAGCCAGATTTTGAAGATTGGCCGCCTGAGACTCCCCATAAAATCCTAACTTACTGAAGTATCGAAGCTCTTTTCGGGCCCGACACCCGACCAGGCTCCGTGCGAACCCACTGCTTTTTCAAAATGAATGGCCGCAACAAATTTTCATATTTCTTAAACGCTTGCGTATAGTCCCCTCGCGCCTTCGCCAATTCGCCCGCAAGCACATAAGCGGAGAGCATTACCAAGGATTCCTGTGGGATATACGGGGTTCCTGATTCAAGTTGTGGTTCCCTTAGCCATGCCCGCATAACGCCTTATTGAGTTTGGGTCCGATTTCTGTTTGAAAAGTGTTCCGCCTTGCACGGGCGGTCTTTGGACGGCTTCAGGAGAAATGCATGAACACGTTCATCAAAGTCGCCGCGCTGGGCGCCACCCTGGTTTGGTCCACAGGCGCGTACGCTCTCGAAGGCAATGCTGCACATGGCGAGGTCGTTTTCAAGCAATGCAAAGTGTGTCACGCGGTTGGGCCAGGCGCAAAGGCTGGCGTAGGACCCGAGCAAAATAACCTGATTGGCTCGAAGGCTGGCTCGCGCGCTGGATACAACTACTCGCCGGCGATGAAGGCGGCGGGCGAAAAAGGCTTGGTTTGGACCGAAGAAAATCTGGACAAGTACTTGGAAAATCCCAAAGCCTTCGTTCCCGGTACGAAAATGATTTTCCCAGGCCTGAAAAACCCGCAGGATCGCGCCGACGTCATCGCTTATCTGAAAACTCAAACAGCACAATAGAACGTTGGTGCTTGCTTTCAGCGTTTCTACTTTTGGACCCGGCCATCTGGCGGGGTGTTCGCGATCCTTCGCGCGAAGCCTGAAGCGTTTCAGAAACTCCCGAGAGATCTATCCGCCATATGAGACCTCGGCCGAAACCTCCATCCCACCATATGGCCAGCCC
>JBAUNL010000674.1:0-4237 GCA_049579205.1 Rhodomicrobium sp.
CTGCCGGGAGTGGGTGCGCGAATGGAGGATGGCTGGGAAACGCGCCGAAGGCGCGAACCCGGAAACGACTGGACCATTATTGCACTTGGCCGGCCAGGCACTATTGAACGCGTTGAAATCGACACGAACCAGTTCAAAGGAAACTATCCCGATCAGGCCTCCCTTCAAGCCGCCTATTTGCCTGGAATGGACGATGCGGCGCTGATACCCCTTAGCCTTTATTGGCCCATACTGATGAAGTCACAAAAACTGGGGCCAAACCGGCTGCACAGATTTACGAAGGAGATCGCCGCGCTTGGCCCTGCGACGCATGTCCGGTTCAACATTTTCCCTGATGGCGGCGTCAATCGCCTGCGCATGTTTGGACGGATAGAGCAGCGTTGATGCAAAGAGCGCTGACGCTCCGCCCAAAAGCCCTGACCCGTGAGGCATTCCAGCCATATGGCGAGGTGATCCAGTCTGAGGGTGCTCACAGCTATAAGATCAATCGGGGCGCCACACTTAGAATTCACGATCTTTGCAAAGTCCATGTCAAGGCACGGGGCCGCGTCCTTGTAAGCTTTTTCGAAGCGCTGGAAACCGTTTCGCTTCCCTTCAGACTCGGCCTGCTTGAATGCCACCCCCTAGGCAGCCAGGCCTTCATCCCGCGCGGGCATGTGCCTTTTCTGATCGTTGTGGCGGCACCCGGGGACGTTCCCGAGGCCGGGCGATTGCAGGCGTTCGTGAGCGATGGCGTGCAAGGCGTGAATTATGCGCCGGGAGTCTGGCACCTCCCGCTTGCTAGCTTTGAGCTCGGGAATTTCCTGATCATCGACCGGGGAGGCCCTGGCGACAATTTACGGGAATATGACTTGAGCGCAGAAGGGATCGTTGTTGCAAACTGACATTCCGCAATCAGGTCGATTTCCAAAATCCCGATTGCAATGAGGCCGCCTCATCTTCCAACAGAGGCCCAATCACTTCCACCGCACGTTGCCCCGCGCCGAAAACCGTGCGGCATGGCAGATCGAGCGTCGCGTTTTCAGGATGATTTCCGGTGGCATCCTTGAGGCTTCGTTCGCTTTGACCAAAAACAACGCGGCCAATCCCCGCCCAATAGATCGCGCCCGCGCACATCGCGCATGGCTCGGCGGAGGTGTAAAGCGTGCATGAGGCTAGAAAATCCCGCGTATGGGCTTTAGAGGCGCGGGTCGCGATCATGCGCTCCGCATGGGCTGTCATGTCC
Organism: Rhodomicrobium sp.; assembly: GCA_049579205.1. GTDB lineage: Bacteria > Pseudomonadota > Alphaproteobacteria > Rhizobiales > Rhodomicrobiaceae > Rhodomicrobium. Next base: position 1,226 of record JBAUNL010000674.1, read on the forward strand.
CTGCCTTCGGCCATAAATGCATTGCGCTGCTCCAGGATGACTTCACCATCCGGCCCAACGAGAAGACACCCAAAGGGATGCTCGCCGCTTTCGCCAGCCTCTCTCGCGATGGCGAACGCCATGCGCAGATATCGCGGGTGATCAAGTTCCGGCAGCTGCGGTTTCATCAGTTCAACCCCCTTTCAGATCGCGGCAGGGACCAGGGAAGGAAGGTTTTCTGCACAATTCCCACAAGCCGGAAAAGCGCAAGACTGATTGTGACAAGAATAACAAGCCCGGCAAATGCCGCTGGGATCTTGAAGAAGGACGTGGAGAAGGCGATGAAAAACCCAAGTCCCCTTTCGGCAGCGACAAATTCGGCCACAACCGCTCCAATCACAGCAAGCGTCGTCGATATCTTCAGCGCCGAAAACAAATGCGGCACCGCAAAAGGCAAGCGGATATGGATCATCTCGCGCCAGCGTCCGGCCCTGAGCGAGCGCGATAGTTCGATCAGTTCTTCTGGTGTGGCGAGTAACCCCGTTATTGTGGATACGACAATCGGGAAGAAGGTGATCAGAAACGTGATTACGACCCTCGGCAAGTCTCCGGCGCCCAAAGTGACGACGATGATAGGAGCGACGGCCACGATCGGAGTGGATTGTACGATGACGAGAATGGGATAAATCGTCCGCGCCAAGAGCCGGGAAGAGGCCAATGCCATGGCGAGCGGCACAGAGATGGCGACGGCAGCCGCGTAGCCCATCAGAGCAACGCGCAAAGTCGCCCATATGTGGCCGAGCCATACCTCCGCGGAAGTGTCGCCCACGGCCTTCACAATAGCGCTTGGGGCTGGCAGCAAAAAGGAGGGTATCTTGAACAGCGCGACCGACACTTCCCAGGCCCCGATCATCAGAGCGAAGGCAGCAAAAGGAAGGAGATTGCCGAGCCTGGCCGCCGCCGCGGGCCTCAATGCCGGCATTGCCTTAAGCGGCAACGGCGGGTGAGAAGAGCTGGCGGCGGATATGGGTTGCGAGCTCATGAAAGACGGGCTCCGTAAAGGTGGCCATGGACCTTGGGCGCGGAAGCGGAACCGGAAGCTCTTCACGGATGCTCCCGGGCCGTGCGCTCATAATGAGAATGCGGTCGGCGAGAAGAAGCGCTTCCGGAATGGAATGGGTGATGAATAGAACGGTCTTTGGGCGCTCGCTCCAAATGCGAAGCAGCTCAAAGCTCATTTCATCCCGGGTAAGAGCATCGAGCGCGGAGAATGGTTCATCCATGAGAAGAATGTCGGGGTCGAGAAGCAGCGCGCGCGCAATGGCCACCCGCTGTTGCATGCCGCCTGACAGCTCATCAACACGCTTTGTGCGAAACTCACTCAAACCTGTAAGCGCTAGCAATTCGTGAGCGCGCTTGACTTCCGCCTGAGTCACGCGGCCATACTTATGGCGCATGGGAAATGTCACATTTCCAAGCACATCGAACCATGGCAGCAGTGTTGGCCGCTGGAATACAATTCCGATCTCATCCCGAGGCTGTGTGACTTCCAGGCCGTAGATCTCGACCGTCCCGAGCGACGGTTTGAGCAAACCCGCAATCAGGCGCAGCAATGTTGATTTGCCGCAGCCGGACGGCCCAAGAACAGCGACGAATTCGTGACGGCTAATCTCGAATGAGACATCGGCAAGGGCTCTGATTGGCCGGCCGTCGGCCCCGGTAAACGTCTGGTCCAACCGGTGGGGACGGATAACGGGACCGTGCATCAACTCTCGCCTATTTGATGAAGCTGCGGTCGACCGCCTTTTCCGGATCGAAACTACTGACCGGAATGTTCTGCGCTTTCGCAACCCATTCCCACGTCGTTGCCAGGAGCTTCGGCTCGAATGCCCCCATGCCGTCCTTCTGCGAGATTTCGTTCACGATCAACGGGATCGCGGAAGCCCATTGTTTCGCCGCTGTCTCCGCGGTCACCTCAGGCACGATCGCTTTCACGGAAGTTCCGGCGACCACCGGATCTGCGTTGGCAAGCTCTGTCGCCTTGACCCAGGCCCGAACGAATTTCCTGACGGTTTCCGGGCGCTCCTTCAGCATCTTGTCCGAGGCAAAAAGCGACAGGCCATAGCCCACAAACCCTTGGGTTGACCAAGGGATAATCGCCAGCTTCTTCTTCACTTCGCTCAGTGGCCCCTCGAAGACTGGGGCTGTTGTCACCCAGCTGATGGTACCGTCCACCTTGCCGGACGCGAGCATTGGCGCGAGCGTGCCCGGGTCCACTTTCAACAGTTCCACTTTTGCGGGATCGACACCGTTTGCCTGAAGGACAAGCGGCCACGAAACATTGGATGCAGAGAAAGTAGCCGTCGCGATTTTCTTCCCCATTAGATCCTTGAGGCTTGAAATTCCGGAGCCTTCGGCCGTGAATATCGCGTCGGGCTGCTTCGTGTAGATTGAATAGATCGCCGTTACCGGGACATTGGATTGCGCCTTCGCTTGCAGAAGTGCCGAGATGCCGCCCTGTCCCATGTCGGCGGCGCCCGTGGCAAGTTTTGTCACAACATCGCTCGATCCGCGGCCCGATTGGATGGTGACCTCAAACCCTTCCGCTGCGAATAAACCTTTCACTTTGGCGATGTAGGCAGGAGCCTTGTCGCCGGCCGGAAGCCAGTCGTTCAGGAACAGAACTTTCTCTTGCGCAAAAGCCGGGCCTTGCACGAGCGCTGCGCCTACGAACATTAGCGTTAAGCCGCGAATGGACGCTTTCATGATGTACCCCACAAACGATAAGCCGCGAGCCAGAGCACGGCACTCGGAGGAGGCCATCGCAAGTCCCGTGCCAAGAAACAAAGGCCCAAAGGTCGCCGATCGCGATCAGAGAGACAAGGCGAATCCTTGAGAGCTGGACAAATGCTAGGTGTTTAGTCCCAGCATGTGGTGAATGGGGTCGAGCCTGAACTGATCCGGGTTTTCTGTCCAGCATTTGCAGATGCATTCGTGAGGCGTCAGCCCTCGAAGGGTTTTCAGCCGCTTCGC
>JBAUNL010000675.1:0-8116 GCA_049579205.1 Rhodomicrobium sp.
TACCGTCAGAAGACGGAGTATTATTCTGCATTGCAGAAAAAGCAGGCGCAAACTCGGGGGGAAGCGAGGGACATGAGTAAGCGGCCTTTTCCTTGGGAGAAGTCTTACACTGCAGGCATAAACTGGGATCTGGACGTTCCCGCGGCCACGCTCACAAGCATGTTCAAGGAAGCCGTGGTCAAGCACCGGGACCGTACTGTGATCGAGTTCCGAAGCATTGAGATCAGTTTCGCCGAGTTGGAGCGTAAGGCAACGCGTTGCGCAGCGGCTCTCATGTCCTTAGGGATCGGCAAATCGAAGCCGCTCGCTCTTTATCTTCCCAACGTGCCATATCACCCCATCGCGTTTTTTGGCGGCCTCATGACTGGCGCGCCTCTCGTCCATCTCAGCCCGCTGGATGCGGAAAGGGAACTCGCCCACAAACTCAAGGACAGCGGCGCGCGAACAGTGTTCACGACAGATTTTGTGAACATGCTTCCCCTTGCACTCAAGCTGCTGGATCAGGGGCTTGCAGACACCATCATCGTTGGCGAGGACGCAGAATGGGGCAAGGGCGACATACCTTTAGCCCCGATCCCCCAAAGAGACGGGGTTATTTCCTTCAAATCTCTCATAGAAAAGGCGCCGGAAGCACACGCTTTTCCCTCTCTTTCCCCGGGAGACATCGCGCTCCTGCAATACACCGGCGGCACGACGGGCTTGCCGAAGGGGGCTATTCTCACGCATGCCAATCTCATTGCGGCGGTCGCAAGCTACACGGCGTGCGCAAGCGCCGTAAATCTCGATCACCCCGGCGAAGAAACAGTCATTTGCGTTCTTCCGCTTTTCCATATTTACGCACTTACGACCATCCTGCTGCGGAACATCCAGGATGGAAATAAGATGTTGTTGCGCACGAGGTTTGATCCGCAGCAGATCCTGAACGACATCGAGACCTTGCGGGCGACTGTCATGCCGGGTGTTCCTACCATGTGGATTGCACTGCTCAACCAACCCGGAATAGAGCGCCGCGATCTCTCGTCGCTGCGCTTTTGCGGCTCGGGAGGGGCGCCGCTGCCGGTCGAGGTGCAAAATCAATTTGCAAAAATGACAGGGCTGCAACTGAAGGGGGGCTGGGGAATGACCGAGACCTCGCCCGCGGGTACTTTGATTCCTGATGGCGATGGTGTTCCCGCCGGTACGATCGGCCTTCCCATGCCTGGCATCGAAATGGGCATTGTCGCGCTTGAAGATCCTTTACGCGAACTCCCGCCCGGCCAAACCGGCGAAATCCGCATTCGCGGCCCCAATGTCACCAAGGGCTACTGGAACAAGCCCGAGGAAACCGCAAAATCGATGGCTGGCGGCTATTTCCTTACCGGCGATATCGGCTACATGGATGAAAAGGGCTTTTTCTTCATCGTCGACCGCAAGAAGGACATGATCATTTCGGGAGGCTTCAACGTTTATCCCCAAGTGATCGAACAAGCCATTTACGAGCATCCGGCCGTTGAAGAGACCGCAGTGGTCGGCATTCCGGACCAATACCGGGGGGAGGCCGCAAAAGCTTTCATAAAGCTAAAGACTGGTGCGCCGGCCTTCACACTTGAGGAGCTGAAAGCGTTCTTGGCTGACAAGATAGGGCCGCATGAAATGCCGGCTTTTCTTGAGTTTCGCCCTGCGCTGCCGCGAACGGCAGTTGGCAAGATCTTAAAGACCGAGCTCCGGGATGAGGAAAGGCGGAAAGCGCCGCAATTTACGGGCGCGCGCTTGAAAGCGAACCCTCCGCCCCCGACGGCGAATAGGTTGAAGCAATTCTTTGCGCGGCTTCGCGGCCGGCAGGCCGCTAGCCTATAAAGGGACGCAGGGATTCGGACACGCGTCCTTGTGAGGTAGTTTGATGGAGACAGAAGCAAAAGTGGCTACTTCGGCGCCGCGGCATATGTTTGACCTATCCGGAAAGGTCGCCGTCATTACGGGTTCGTCGCGGGGGATCGGCCGCGCTATCGCAATCGACTGCGCGAAGATGGGCGCAAAAGTGGTCGTGTCCTCGCGCAAGATCGATGCCTGCCGGGCGGTTGTGGAGGAGATTACGGCGGCTGGTGGGGAAGCAACCGCCATCGCTTGCAATGTCGGGCGCAAGCCGGATCTCGAAGCGCTCGTTGCGCACGCCATGGCCGAATATGGCCGGATCGACATCCTCATCCCGAATGCAGCCATCAACCCAGCTTTCGGACCCTCGGCGGATGTGACCGACGAGATCTGGAACAAGGTGCTGACCTCAAACCTCACGGCCACGCACTGGCTCTGCAACATGGTGCTCCCAGACATGGCCCAACGCGGAGGCGGCGCCATCGTCGTGATCTCGTCCATCGCCGCGGTTTTCGGCAACGCGAAGCTCGGCATTTATGCGATATCGAAAGCGGCAGAAGCTCAGCTTGTGAGGAACCTCGCGGTGGAGTGGGGGCCGCGTAATATTCGCATCAACGCCATAGGACCGAGTGTAATCAGAACCGACTTCGCCAGAGCGCTTTACGAGAACCCGAAAGCCGCCGAGGCCGTTGCGAATAGAACATGCCTCAAACGCATCGGCGATCCCGAGGATGTCTCCGGCGTGGCTGTCTTCCTGGCATCGGACGCTGCGCGCTATGTCACGGGGCAGTTGCTGTTAGTCGACGGAGGCACCTCCATCTATCTGCCCAGCGGCTAACCCACGCTGCTGCGCTAGCGATCAAATCCTCCCGTTGCGGTGCATGCAGAGAACTCGTCGCCGCCGGCAAGCATCGAGAAGCTGTTAACGGCGAGCAGCACCGTTCCCGCTACGGCAGCGGAGACTTGTTCATCCAGGCCGTCTATTGACCGGGGGTAGTTCTCCCGACACCTGGGAGCGAGGGCGTTGCGCCTATGTTCCGGAAGAGCTCGTTCAGGATGCCTTGGTCCCGGCTATAGGTAGGTGTCTGCCTCGAAACGAAATCGAAGACCTTGCCATCCTTCATGCCATAATTGGCAATCTGTTCGACGTGCTCCTTGTTGTTGAAGTAGACCGCGACAACGCGCCGGTCTGTGACTTTCGGTGCCATGAAAGCCATGGGCTGATTTTCGGTGGTTGAGATGTAATAATACGCTCCACCATTCACTGGGGACTGCGTGTCGGGCGTTCCAAGCGCCAGGGTGACCTGCTCCTTCGTCATCCCCGGACGAACTTGAGCGAGATCTTCCTCCTGGAAGAGGTGGCCCTGATGAATGACGTGGCCGCTGCAGGCGGCTAAGGACAGACTTCCCGCAACGATCGCCGCAAAAGATAATCGGCGGCCAAAGAGCGAATCGGTAACCTCGCGCGCAAATCGCGCGCGCTTACAGGATTCATTTGACATTTCGCCCCCAAGCTTGCTGTTTGCTGTCAGCGCTTCGGATCATGACCTAACTTTGCCGCAAGGTAATTGCAACCTTTTCGGATGAGATTAAGGCTTTATAAGGTACACTAGCGCGAAGCGCGAAACTGGAGTTTAGGCTGAAGAATGTTCCGCTGGTTTGCAGAACGCGCAGCCCGCCGCGAGGCTGCGGAGAAGATATACGATTCGATCGTAGCGCAGTCGCGCAATCCAGTTTTTTACGTCCGATGCGGCGTCCCGGATACCTTGTCGGGCCGGTTCGATATGCTTGTCATTCACATGTTCATTGTGATGCAGAACCTGAAGCTCGGCGCCAACGAAGGGAAGCTTCTTGGCAAGGAAATCATCGAAGCTTTCGTTCGCGAGATGGACAGCATGGTACGCGATCTGGGCATCGCCGACGTTTATGTCGCTCAGGAGGTGCGCAAGATTGCGGATCTTTTTTACCGTCAGCTTGTGGTCTATACTAACGCGGTTGAGAGGAAGAATAAGACCGCGCTGGCCGAAGCGATATGGAAGAGCTTCCAGTCAGGCGACGAGAACGCCGACGTAGCCGCTGACGAGCTTGCAAACTATATTTTCGAAGCAATCAAGAATGTGGGCGAGATGCCGCTGAATATGCTTCTTCAGGGCCATCTTAATTTTCCTGAGGTTTATGGACTTAAACAGGCCGTCTGATTATTTTACCTTATGACGAGTGACTCACCTCTCCAATGGGCTATTGATACTGGCTCGATTGCTCGCGCTCCGGTCCATTTCCGCTACGAGGCGAGCAAGGAAGAACTGCGAGCGCTCCAGGATTATGCCGCGCTGCACGACCTCCCAAGCTTAAAGGCAGAGGTCAAGGTCACGCCGCTTGGCGCAGGTAAATTCCGGGTCTCAGGGAAGCTGTCGGCGAATATCGTTCAGTCTAGTGTCGTAGACCTCTCGGCTGTTTCTTCTGCAATCGACGAGACTTTCTCGATAGACTATTGGCCCGAGGATTCTATTGAGAGGCGTGAGAGTGAAACCGTGCTGCTTGATAACGATCCACCAGAACCACTTATTAACGGCCGGATTCCTATCGGACAGCTTCTTGCTGAGATCCTTGCCGTTTCGATGGATCCGTATCCACGTAACGGGGAGGATAAGTTCGAATGGCAGCCTCCAATGGCAGAGCCGCAGACCAGCCCCTTCGAAGGACTTACGCGCTTCAGGCCCAAGAAACCTTCGGGGGAAAATTAGGATACATTCCTTGCTTCCTAGACCCCATCTTTTTGATTGTAAGGTCCAGCTAATACAGTATGGTTTCGGGCCGGGCTCCTGAGCGAGCTTAACAAGGCGGTAGAGCTTTCGGGTTTTCAACATGGGGTCGGCAATAACAATTGCGCTTGACGCGATGGGCGGAGATTTTGGCCCGTCCGTCGTTGTCCCTGCTGCAGCCCTTTCCCTTATTCGCCATCCTGAAACGCAATATATATTCTTTGGCCGTGAGCCGGAAATCCGCGCGTACATGTCGGAGAATTCACCGCTCGCAAGCGTGAGCAAGATCGTTCACACCGATATCGCCGTCTCTACGGAGGACAAGCCTAGCCAGGCGCTGCGCCGGGGACGCTGGAAAAGCAGCATGTGGCTCGCGCTGCAGGCGGTGAAGAATGGGGAAGCGCAAGCCGCCGTCTCTGCGGGCAACACGGGCGCTCTCATGGCGATGTCGAAGTATTGCCTGCGCACTTTGCCCGGCATTGAGCGGCCTGCTATTGCCGCTCTTTGGCCGACCCTTGCAAGCGAAAGTGTCGTACTCGACGTTGGAGCCAATGTTGGCGCGGATGCCCGGCAGCTCGTCGATTGCGCCGGCATGGGTGCAGCACTTGCGCGAGCCCTGTTCTCCGTCGAGCGGCCTTCGGTGGCGCTGCTAAATATTGGTGTCGAGGAGATAAAGGGCTTGGAGGAGATAAGGCAGGCAGGTGCCGCACTTCGCAATGCGAACCTTCCCATTGAATATAAGGGGTTCATCGAAGGTGACGCCTTGGGTAAAGGGCTTGTCGACGTGGTGGTGACCGAAGGATTCAGCGGCAACATCGCCCTGAAAACGGCCGAAGGCACAGCGAAGCAGATCGGGGTCTATTTAAGGTCGGCGATGAACAGATCTATGCTTGCGAGGATTGGAGCCACTCTGGCTGAGGGCGCCTTCCAAGCCCTCCGAGCCAAGATGGATACAAGAAAGATGAATGGCGGTATTTTTCTCGGTTTGAACGGTCTTGTAATAAAAAGTCATGGCGGCGCGGACTCGGTGGGCTTTGCAAGCGCCGTCGACCTGGGCTACGACATGGCGGAAAGCGGGCTCGTTGCAAGCATCGAACGCGATGTCGAACGCTTCCAAGGCGCCCTCAAACCAAAGGCAGATCCAGCCCTCAAGGCGGCGGTGCAGTGAAAAAAACTAGATCCGTAGTTGCTGGCTGTGGAGCGTACCTCCCGGCGAAGATCCTGACCAACGCTGACCTCGCCCGTATGGTCGACACAAGCGACGAGTGGATAACAGAGCGAACGGGCATCAAGGCGCGGCACATCGCGGCGGACGGCGAAAAGACCTCCGACCTGGGGCTCGCGGCTGCAATCGATGCCCTGAATAATGCGGGTTTAGAGCCATCGAGCATCGACTTCATCGTTCTTGCCACCTCCACACCGGACCATACCTTCCCGGCAACCGCTGTGGCTATTCAGGCGGCGCTCGGCATAACAAGCGGGTTCGCTTTCGATTTGCAGGCCGTCTGTTCCGGCTTCGTCTATGCTTTGAATACCGCGGATAATTTTCTTCGCGCCGGGCAAGGCAAGCGTGCACTCGTGATTGGAGCGGAGACGTTTTCGCGCATCCTCGATTGGGAAGACCGGAGCACTTGCGTCTTGTTCGGCGACGGCGCCGGAGCGGTTGTCCTTGAGGCTTGCGAGGTTAAGGACCCGATGCGGGAACGCTGCATTATTGGCTCCTTGCTAAGATCGGATGGCAGGCACCGCGAAAAGCTGTATGTGGACGGAGGACCATCCGCGACCCAAACCGTGGGGCATTTGCGGATGCAGGGCAAAGAGGTCTTCCGCTTCGCAGTGAATGCGATTGCGGAAGTCGTCGAAGAGTCTCTTGCTGCCAATAATCTCCGCCCCAGCGACATCGATTGGTTTGTGCCCCATCAGGCAAATCAGCGCATTCTGGATGGAACAGCAAAGAAGGTCGGCATCCCCCCCGAGAAAGTCGTTATTACTTTAGATAGACATGGAAATACTTCCGCCGCATCGATACCGCTTGCCCTGGTAACTGCCGTTCGCGATGGACGTATCAAGCGAGGCGACCTGATACTTTTGGAGGCCATGGGTGGCGGGTTCACCTGGGGAGCAAACCTCATTCGCTGGTGAGCATGGCGGGAAATTCTTGGACCGCCGCTCCTACCTCAAAAAAATGTTGATTTAAAAGGGATTTTCTGAGCTTAATATTTGCGCTAAGCTTTCTTGAATTTTGTAAGGTTGCGCTTCGTTCTGTTGGGGAGGGGCATAGCGCGTCATGGGTATCAACGGCAAAACGTTGACGAGGGCTGACTTGGCAGAAGCGGTCTTCGAAAAGGTAAAGATTCCTCGGAACGAGGCCGCAGAACTTGTCGAGCTTGTTTTGAAGCAAATCGTATATGCACTTGAGCGAGGTGAGTCGATCAAGCTTTCATCCTTCGGGTCCTTTGGCCTGCGACAAAAGTCAGAGAGGGTGGGGCGCAATCCAAAGACGGGTGAAGTGGTTCCAATCACACCGCGCCGTGTAATTGTATTCAAGGCGAGCAATATTATGAAGGATCGCATCAATGCGAACCTCTCGAAGCCGGCTCCAGCGAAAAAGCGCGCGTCTTCCGGCTGAACAGAAGTGCCGGCCTTGACGCGCCCGGCAATACTCATCAAAGTGCCAAGCAACGGAGCGTAGCGCAGCCCGGTTAGCGCACCGGTCTGGGGGACCGGGGGTCGGAGGTTCAAATCCTCTCGCTCCGACCATTTAACTCCCGAAAAACTAAGCAAAAATCTTTCAACGGAGCCTCAGCAAAGTTCCGCAAATCACCGTGGCGGAACGTCTGCGGAACTAGAGCGATCCCTAGAAAAAACTTTTTATGGGCACCCTCGCGTCGTTATCTGCGTCTGCACCTGCATGCGGCCTCTGATGTTGCAAAGCTGCCTCACTTCTTTATCAAAACTCACTCCGATCGAAGGCGTCGAGACAGAGATCATCGTCATCGATAACGAACCGGAAGGCTCAGAGAAGGCCAGGGCAGCCGCTGAGCGGTTCGGTGCCCATTACCGCCATCAACCGGAGCGAGGCATTCCCCAAGCCAGAAACGCGGCCTTAGACACGGCCCGCGAGCTCGGCGCTACCCATCTTGCCTTCATCGATGACGATGAGACGGCCGATCGGGAATGGCTCGCAGCCTTGTGGGCCGCAGCGGTGAAGTTCGACGCGGATGTTGTGCAAGGTGCCGTCCGCTATGTCTTCCCGCAGGATGCACCGAAATGGCGGCAGCGCAGCGGCCATGCGGCTAGGAAAGAGAAGACGGGAGATCCTCTTGCTTTCGTGGGAACGAACAACGTCCTTTTCCGCCTGGATTCCATAGGTGAAACACGTTTCGACGAAGCGCTGCGGCTCCTCGGCGGCGAGGACATAACTTTCTTTGACGCCGTCGAAAAGCGTGGATGCCGGATCGTCTTCTGCCGCGAGGCTTTGACATTCGAAACCGTTCCTTGGG
>JBAUNL010000676.1:0-5440 GCA_049579205.1 Rhodomicrobium sp.
TGTATTGCCGCTCGGACGGCGTGCGTTGTCGTGGCGCTGCCGTGAAGTATCTGTCCCATAACCGCTCCCGAAGTTTGGGGTCAGTTAGACTGATTCCATCACACAGCGGGACTAAACACCTAGAGCCGGATCGTTTCAGGTTGATTCAACCTGAAACGGCATGGCCAGGCAGATCATGCTAAGGCATTGGCCAGATCCGCCACGCTCCTAAGATTATGGCATGGGCGCATTTCACTGATGTGGCGGCGCAGTTCACCCGCGCCCGCCGCAACCGGCGCATAGTCCTCGTAGCGCAAAAGTGGATTTAACCAGATCAACCGGCGGCATGAGGCGCGCAGCCGCCTGGCTTCGATTGAAATCCCTTTCCCCTCCGCGCGATCCAGCCCATCTGTAAAAAGTAGAACGATCGCATTTTGCCCAAGCACCCGCCTCGCCCAAACTTTGTTGAAGCTGTGAAGGCTTTCCCCAATGCGGGTTCCGCCTGACCAATCCTGAACGGCGCCCGAGGCTTTGGCTATGGCGGTATCTGGATCGCGGCCTTTCAGTAGGCGAGTCACATTGGTAAGGCGCGTTCCGAAAAGAAAAGCATGAACCCGCTCTCCCTCGTTGATGAGGGCGTAGAGGAAATGGAGGAAGACGCGGGCATAAATATCCATCGAGCCGGATATATCGCACAGCACAGCGAGCGGCGGAGCGCGCCTTCTACGCCGCTTATAAAGAGGGAGCATAGCCTCGGGCCCGCGCGAGCTCAGGCGGTGCAACATGCGCCGCAAATCAAGCTGCCGTTCACGTCCGGCACCGGCGGCCTCGAACCTCCGTGTGGGTCTTTTTGAAAGTGCCCCAACTACATCCGGCATCGCGCGCAAGGCAATTCTCAGTTCGTCCGCCGTCATTTGTTCGAAGTCTTTCGATGCCAAGACCTCAAGATCGCTGGCGGTGCCGCTTGCGTCGATTTGAAGGATCTCACGTTCCAACGCATGCGCGGTTTCGCGGCGAAGGAAGAGACTGTCGGCAAGGCGCCGGGCCACAGCGTCCCTTTGCGCTTGTCCGCCGCGAAAATTCGGCACCATGACCGATAAAAGCTGGTGAATGTAGCCCGGATCACGCCAAACCAGATGAAACGCCTGATTGAAAATTTCGCGCTCGGATGGGCGATTAACGAAAACTGCGTGTAAGGCCCAGTAGACGGCCTTTGGATTATCTAAGCCGGCTGCGATCACCGCCTCGGTCGCTTCAATGGCTTTTTGCGGGCCGGCCGGCATTCCTGCCGCGCGTAACAGGCGTGCAAAGCCAACAATATTGCTGGCGATGCGGCCGCCATCCGCGGTAGCTGTTACGATATTGGCGTTAAGCGCTTCAGCCATCCTCCATCACTCGCGTTAGTGTCATTCCCGCGGATAAGGAATCCATGTAAAAACAAGAAAATTGCCGTGCTACGAAATGGGTCCTCACCAATTCGAATAGCCGAAATTGATCACCTGCGTCTTGTCGAAGGGCGCCTTCGTGATCACGCCGGCGAAATCCACGCGGAGATTGCCGATCGGCGAGTCCCATATGAGGCTGCCGCCGGCCGAGGAGCGCAGCGCAGAAGTGTCCTGCACCGCAAGCGTATTCGAGATGCCATGCTGCGCCGCATAAAGCGCAGCGAATTGCTGAGCATTCGTGCCAAAGAGCGTGCCTGTAGAAACGAAGACGGCGCCGCTCAAACCGATGTCCTGCGGAACGAATGGCAATGGGAAGCGCAGCTCGCTTGTGGCCGAGTAGAACGTCGTACCGCCAAGTGCGTCCCCTGTCGCGGCATCGCGCGGGCCAAGCCCGGCAGGCGCGAAGCCTGGGATCGTCTCGCCGCCCTGATAGAATGCGTCGACGACGCGGACACTCTGGCCGTTCCAGCCCGCGATGGTGCCTCCCATGACGCGGCCTGCAAGCGTAATGTCGTCGGTCACCGGATAATAGGCCCGGCCTTCCACCTTGGAGCGGATGTAATCGACATCGCCGCCAACGCCGGCCAGGTCCTGTGTGCCTTTGAAATAAAATCCGCGGGTGGGCTTCTTCTTCTTATTGCGCGTGTCGAAAATCAGCGAATAGCCGACCGAGGAGACGATGGCGGTGCCCGCGATCTGCTTCACAGCGAGCGAGGCATTCGGGTCGACGTTATAAACGTCCTCCCACATCAGCGTATAGTTGGTGGAAACCGACAAGCTATCGGTCAGAGCAGTGCCGAGCCGGAGGCTGCCGCCAACTCTGAAATCCTCGTAACCGGCGACGACATAACCGGAGCTCGCAGTGTAGTCGGCATTCTTCACGAAGGCGTCGACGCCAAGGAAGTAGTTGCTGTCGAGGAAATGCGGCTCCATCCAGCTGACTGTAAAGGCGCCGTCGCCAGACATGCTCCCGGACAGCTTCACGGACAGATATTGCCCGGTGCCCATCAGGTTCCGCTCGGTGTAATTAACCTCACCGATGATGCCTTGGGTCGTGGAGTAGCCCGCTGCGAATGAAAGCTCGCCCGTCTGCTCCTCCTGCACCGTTACCGTGAGATTGACCCTGTCTGCAGAGGAGCCAGGTTCCTTCGTAACCTTGACCTCCTTGAAATAACCAAGCTTCAGAAGGCGCTGGCGCGCGGCCTCCACCATGACCTTGCTGTAAGGATCGCCCTCGGCAATGCGGAATTCCCGCCGGATAACGGGATCGAGAGTGAGTGTATTGCCTACGATGTTGATGCGATCGATGTAAACGCGCCCGCCCTGATCGATGACGTAAACCACCGAGATGGTGCGCCTTATAGGGTCGCGGTCGATCTTTCCTCGAACCTGTGCAAAGGGCTGGCCCTTTTCGGCTGCTTCGGCCGTGAGCGCTTCGACCGTCTTGTCGATCAGCTCCGCGTTGTAGATGTCTCCTGGCTGGCCGAGCACCTTGGGGCGCAAGGCTTCCGCATTCAATTCGCGAACCGTTACATCCATGTCGAGCGCGCCGAAGGTGTAGCGCGGCCCCTCATTCACGGTGAAGGTCACGAAAAAGCCCTTGCCGTCCCGGTCCGTGTCGGCAATTGCAGAAATAACCCGCATATCCGCGAAGCCATTCTCTACGTAAAAGCGACGCAAGAGCTCGCGATCGTAATTCAGGCGGTCAGGATCATAGAAGGATGTCGGCTTGAGGAAGTCGAGAAGGCCCGACTGTGAGGTGCTGATGACGCCTCGCAATTCGGCATCTGAGAAAGTTGCGTTGCCGATGAAGTTGATGGCCATCACCTTCGTCTCCGGCCCTTCCTTGATCTCGAATACGACATCAACGCGGCCGTGGTCTTTCTCGATCATCTTGGGATCCACTTGCACGGTGTAGTAGCCTTGGCGGCGATAGAGATCGAGAATGCGCTGCACATCCGCCTGCACCTTCGCCCGCGAATAGGTCCCATTCGTTTTGGTTTGCACCTCCTTTGTCAGCGACTCCGGCTTGATCTCCTTATTGCCCTCGAATGCGACCCGGCTGACGAGCGGGTTTTCAACGACTGACACAACAAGGATGCCGCCGCGAAGATCGATATGTACGTCCTTGAAGAGGCCGGTGGCATAAAGCGCTTTAAGGCTTTCATCCGACTTGCGCGGATCGTAGCGGTCTCCCTTGGCGAGTTTCAGATGAGCCTTCACCGTCTCTGGCTCGATCCTGTTGTTCCCCGTAACCTTGATGTCGCGGATAAAGGCTCCCGTCTGATCAGAAGCCTGCGCCGTTTCGAATGGGACAGCCGCTAGCGTGACCGCCGCCAAGGCCAAAGCCAATGTCAGAATGAAACGTGCCCATAGGCCTGTACACATACGCAGCGTCAGCCACTCGCATTGTTGCCCGGTCCCCCAACCCAGCCTTACCAGCCTTTGAAATCATGGCTTTATGACGCTATCTGGGCAATAACGCATCTGCGTACCTCGCTTACGCGAGAGCCCCCCGGGCAGCTACCGGCCAAAGCGCTTCCACATAAGCGTCACCGCTCCCGAAATTACGGACGCCAACATACCAGTCATAGAGGTTGACTGTTGGATCACAATGTCCCGGGATTAGCAGCACCTTTTCCCCAAGCTTCGGCCGCCACGGGCTGCCACCGATGCTAAGTGTGCCGTGTTCATCCGAGGGCCTGCCGTAAGGTACTTCCGGCCTGCCGCAGACGGTTGGGAACCCGCTGTCGTTCGAGAGCGCCTTGTGCCCGGCGTCGAGAATGGCCCGGTCCGGCGAAAGACTCATTACTGTCGCGAGGACGAACAGCGCGTTCTCGAAGGCGGGCGCATCCGAGCCGGGCTCGTTCCTGGCATAATCCGCATCCATGAAAATGTACGAGCCTGGCTGAATCTCGTTCCAGACCCCGCTTTTGGCTTCGAGCGGATAAGTGCCCGTACCCGCCCCTGCGACTGTTCTGCAGGGAAAACCAGCTTTTCCGAGCAGATATACAGTCTCCGCCGTTAGCTCCGAAGCCCTCGCAATTGCATCGCGGCGTTCTTGGGGTGAGCGCAAATGCTGGGCTGTGCCGTAATAGGATTGAAGGCCGCTGAAGCTCAGCGACCGGTGGCGCGCAATCTCCTCCGCGAGAGCCACCGCGGCGCGGCCGGGCACGACACCACACCGGCCAGCCCCAACGTCGATTTCTACCAGCACCTCAATTACCGTCCGGGCCTTGTCCGCTGCCGCTGCCAAAGCTTGCACGGCTTCTGCATTATCGGCGCAAACTCCGATTTTGGCATGGCGTGCCAGCGAAGCGACCCGGGCGAGCTTGGCCGCGCCCACCACCTCATTCGAGATGAGGACATCGGCAATCCCAGCCGCTACGAATATCTCGGCTTCGGAGACCTTTTGGCAGCAAATTCCCACAGCCCCGCGCGCAATCTGCTTGGCGGCTACAAGCGGCGATTTATGCGTTTTCCCATGTGGGCGCAGGCGAACACCCATGTGCCGGGAGTGGTCTGCCATGGTATCGAGATTCCTCTCGAAGTCAGCCAGGTCGATTAGCAGTGCGGGCGTATCGATCTCATCGAAGGCAGCGCCGATCCTGGCCGGCGGCATCTGTGGCATAATCCCATCCCTCTGCAACTCATACGCAAGGATGCTAACTCTTTTGCCCGATGCTGGGAACGGACACGCTGGGCTTACCAGGGCGGATGAAACTCGACAACGGTTGTGAAATTGGGCGCGCAGCCTTGCAGGCAGTTCCACCACCCGCCGCCAAGCGCCTGAAACAAAGCGATCGTATCCGAAAAGCGTGCCGCCTGCGCCTGTATCAGGGCAATATGCGCCTGCTGATAGGCCTGCTGGGCAGCAATAAGCACGAGCACATTGACGGCACCAAGCTTCAGTTTCGCTTGCGTGATGTTGAGATATTCGTTCGCGGATTTCTCCGCCTTCGCGGCCGCAGCAAGTGCAAGCGCGTCATATTGTAAGGCCCTGAGGCTGTCGGCCA
>JBAUNL010000677.1:0-1826 GCA_049579205.1 Rhodomicrobium sp.
GTTGAGAAGACCACGATGCGGCTCCGCCTGAAATGATCCGCAATCAGCCCGGGCACGAAGCTGTTCATTGCCCAGGTGAGCGGCTCATTCCCCGACGACCCGAACTTTCTCCCGGCCATGAAGATGACGTTCGGCACAGGTGGCAGCGCCTTGATCGCCTTTGGGTCCAACAGATCCGCAGCGATAGTCTCGACATCATTCGCGTTCAGATAGGTCTTCAAGTCCGGTTCGGTGAAACGTGCAACTGTGATCACGCGCCGGTTGGGACATGCCCGCTTTGCCATTCGGGCAATTGTAGGGCCCATTTTGCCGCCGGCACCTATGATCATGATGTCGCCCGGGACCTGATCGAGATCGTGGATCAGCGCCTTTGATGGGCTAGACATGAAGTCATCGAGTTCCTCCACCGTGGAGAAAGAGACAGGAAGCGTTCCTGGCATGTATGCTCCTCAAATCAGGCTTAGCCGCAGCTAGCGCTGGCGCGATACAATGGCGATGCCAAGCCTAGATTGCATCTGATGCGTTTGAAGTCACGCAAAGACTGCGCTATTCGATTGGCTCCCCCGCCCAGCCTCGGGCTCATTGTCTTCGGGGCTGTCAACCCAGCCTGGACCTGCGATGCCGCTCTCCATTTCCGATCTTCCAGCTTCTCTTCGCACCTCGATTTCGAACGGGACGGTGATCCCGGCGCACCCGCTGGCACTGACAGCGGACAGGGCACTAGATGTGCGGCGCCAGCGCGCTTTGACCCGCTATTACATGGATGCCGGCGCTGGAGGCCTTGCAGTCGGCGTCCACACAACGCAGTTCGCGATCCGCGAAGCGGGTCTTTATGCGGAGGTGCTGCGGCTTGCCAGCGAGACGGTGCGCAATTGGGAAGGGCAAAGACCCAAGAATTCCCCGCCAATGGCCATGATTGCGGGGCTGGTTGGGTGGACGGAGCAGGCGAAACGGGAAGCCGATATAGCCGTTGATCTCGGCTATCACGCCGGGCTTCTCAGCCTTGGAGCCTGGAGGGGCGCCTCCGAGGACGACATTATTGAACACTGCCGCGCGATTTCAGAACGGATCCCTCTGTTCGGCTTCTATCTCCAACCCGCCGTGGGGGGAGTTCCGTTAGGCGACGGCTTCTGGCACCGATTTGCGGAAATCGAGAACGTCATCGGGATCAAGATTGCACCATTCAATCGTTACGCAACGCTCGACGTAATCCGCGGTGTCGCGTTAGCGAGGGCGGAAGATCGCATCGCCCTCTATACGGGGAATGACGACCACATCGTCCTCGATCTTGTGACCCCGTTCATCGTAGATCGAGACGGCGAAAAGGTTGTCCTGAGGATTCGGGGTGGTCTTCTCGGTCATTGGAGCGTATGGACAAAATGCGCTGTCGGGCTCTTTCACCGATGCCGTTCCGCCGCAGCGCAGGATCTCGTGCCCTCGGATCTCATGGCAGAAGACTCCAAGGTGACAGCCTGCAATGCCGCGATATTCGACGTTGCACATAATTTTCATGGCGTGATAGCCGGATGCCATGAAGTGCTCCGCCGCCAAGGGCTGCTGGCGGGAACATGGTGCCTTGACCCGCGCGAAGGACTAAGTCCTGGTCAAGCAGAGGCGATTGCTGTTGTGGCCCGCAGTTTTCCGGAATTGACTGACGATGAGTTTGTTTCATCCAATCTCGAACGCTGGCTCGAGTGAAAGATCGAGATGGCCCCATTCCCTAGGCATTCTGAACACAAAGACGAATAAGTTCTGACCCATGGCACCCGAAATACACCCGATCGACCCCGGCGACCTGGACCAATGCCTACAGCTTTCGGATGAAG
>JBAUNL010000678.1:0-3472 GCA_049579205.1 Rhodomicrobium sp.
CAGTAAGGTTCCGGGCTGTTGAAAGACCCGGTCGAATTACCACATTTTTAATCGTCTTGGCTAGCTGGCTCAGATCAAACGGTTTTTTTCGCGTCCGCATATTCTCTCGTCCAGCGCTCTAAATCTCTAAGATTCTGCCTTAGCTGTTCTAATGCAAAGCCAAGAGCAAATATGCGTTCCACAACCTCTGTCGGCAGGCCGTGCGTTAGACCTTCCTTACGAATCGCGCCCATCTCGGCGGCATAGGTGTCGAGAACCTGTTCAACGGGGCCCAGAGGCAGCGGCGGCCGTTGGCCTGCTCTTAATCTCCCCATTCGTTATCGAAGCCGTTTGAGGAAAGTCCCCCTAAACTGGTTAGCCTCGGATCTCGGCCGATGCAAGCTCTTCCAGAGCTTGACGATTAACTATCATTAGCTGCCTAGGACCTGACAGTTTAATAAAGCCCGCGTTTTTTAAATCTGTGAAGCAACGGCAGACCGTTTCCGGGGATATCGCCAAATAATCGGCAATGTCGTACCGCGATAGGGGCAACGTCAGGACCGGAGCGCTGGATAGCGAAGGATGCTCGGCGATATGAAGAACGAATAAGGCTACCTTTTCGGTGGCCTTGGCGCGCCCTATCGTCAGGACTTGTTCCTCCAGACGGGAGATTGTTTGGAACACCACCTGAAACAGTTCATGCACGATATCCAAATCGCTCGCGGCCAAGGCCTCGACTCTGTTGGGAGGATACTCGACAATCGCAGTGCCGTCGCAGATGGCTTCTATGATCCAACCCTGGTCTTTTCCATTTGGAAAGCCGAAGAAATCGCCGGGTAAAATGAGTCCGGTAATTTGCCGCCGGCCATCGGAATGTATTGTAAAACGGCGGGCGGCGCCGCAAAGCAGCCTGTACCACGACGGTAGTTTCTCTTCGCCGTTGCAAATTTCTTGGCGCCGCTTGCAGCGCTTATGATTTCCAATTGCATCTATAGCTTTGATGAAGTCTTGCCGGCGGTTTTCTGAGCGATTATACAGCGGGGGATGATAGGCGGGTGCCTGACTTAAGCCTTGCATTACGCGCGCTCCTCGATGTCTTTGCCAGGATCTCAAATTCCGCGCACGATGGCTATTGCGTAATTTTGCTTAAGTGATTTTACCTAAATCGGAAGCCTCGGTGTGTCTCCTGGCTTATTTATTACAGGTTGGGGAGCGCTGCACTGATTTGCATCAATGCCTTCTCAGTGCCAGGGATTTTCAAACTCGCCTAATGGGCTATGAGAAGCGGGACCGGACTATGACGCAGGAATTTCTTTGTCACGCCGCCCAGTAGCCATTCGCGGATCCTGGAATGGCTATAGCCTCCGATAACGATCAGACCTGCTTCCCGGATTTTCGCCTCCGCCAGGAGCCTGTCCGCAACCTCTTCCTCCTTTCCAATAACGTGATGAAGAACTGCATGAATACCGTGATGCTGGAGGTGCCTTTGCAAGCTGATGCCGATGACAGGATCGCCATCCAAAGGCTTCGAATTTATCACGGCAACGATCGTTACTGTATCCGCTGCGTATAGGTAGGGAAGCGCTTCACCTACTGCCCTTGCAGCTTCCCGTGTTTCGTTCCAGCCAATCACTATGGATCGGACAGCGTGACGAGGCCATTCGGCCCTCGGGACGATGATAAGGTGCCGTCCAGATTGGAAGAGAACATCTTCAATTAAGCTCTGCTGCATGCTATCGCCCTCAGCGCCTTGCGTGAGAAACACGTCGGCAGCCCGGCATTCCCGGACGATCATGCCCGTCACCTCATCCGGGAAGACCTCGAATTGCCGAATCTCCTCAGTTTGCCCCACACCTTCCAACAATTGCTTGAGGCGCCCCTCGATCAGGTAAGCCCTCGCTCGTGCCGCCTTGAGCAAGTCAGCCGAAGGTTCGCCCGTCACTGGGACGAGTGAGGGAATAACGTTGAAAAATAAGCCCGTGACGTGCGCATTGAACAGGCTAGCAAGCTCAGCCACCGCTTTAAGCTTCTCACCATCGATATCAGCATCATCGAGGCGCAATAGAATATCCTTGATCACTCAATCCTCCTAAGACGCTGACATGTGGCGCCCTCGAAACAATGGCAGTTTCATCGAACAATGCACTGATAGCGGTCAGCCCTCGCTTCATGCAGCAATGCCAATAACTACTTCTATTTATAGATTAATACTTGGGCTTCTTAATCCTTATTCCGATTTTGAAAATGGACCTCCTATCTCATTCCTGATTGCGGTCATTTACACCCGGTCCGCACGGTACAATATTTAGGCAATGGGGTGAGCCGGAGCCTTAGCATGGAAGATCGGCTCAACAACAAAGAGGGTCCTCCCCTCGTCCGCCTCTCCGATACCGGTCGGCTAGAGACGTTGAGCGATGGCGTCTTTTCGGTGACGATTACGCTTCTTCTTTATGAACTTACTCGTCCTGAATACACCCCTGGACATTTGCTTGAAAGTCTTCTCGGTCAATGGTCCACCTACATCGCTTTTCTTGCTTCTTTTCTCTACACTGGTGTGATCTGGCTCAATCATCGCGCAGTCTATGGGCGCGTGCAATATGCCAATATCCAGCTGCATTGGGCGAATCTCATACTCTTGCTAACTTCAGCCCTTATTCCATTTCCTACCACCGTGTTCTCGACGGCGTTCCTGCGTGGCAATAATTTTGACGCCGAAGTGGCCGTGGCGCTCTACGCGATCATAGGCGGCGCCATGTGCTTATCGTGGCTAATTCTTTTTCACATCCTTTGTATTAATCCCTATCTCCTCGAAGACGGAGTCGAACCAAGGTTTTTTCATGGTGAACGAATACGGGCAGGTGTTGGAATCTGCGCCTACGCAATTGCGGGAATAGCTGGGTGGGTTTTATCGCCTTTGCTGGCGGTCCTGATATTCTTGTTTCTGCCAATCTTCTATGGAGTCACGAGCGAAGGCCTAACAGAGGGACCAAAGCTTCCGGCCCGCATATTCGGGGAGAGAAAACGTGATAACCGCCTCTGAAGAAACAGGGGAAACCGGTTTGAGGAAAACAATAAAACTACCATGCGGGGAGCTTGTACCCGCCCTCGGGCTTGGCACCTGGCAAATGGGTGAGATCTACCGCCGCCGCGCGGAAGAGCTGGCAACTCTTCAGATGGCACTTGATATTGGCGTGAGCTTGATCGACACCGCTGAGATGTACGGCAACGGGCGCGCCGAAGAGCTTGTTGGTTTGGCTCTTCAGGGCCGTCGGGAGAAGGCCTTTCTGGTGAGCAAGGTGCTTCCTCATCATGCTACACGCGAGGATGTCGTGGCGGCGTGCGAACGCAGCCTAACGCGGCTGCGAACGGATTACCTGGACCTCTATCTCCTGCATTGGCCGGGAAGCGTTCCTTTGTCCGAAACCATCGAAGGTTTCAAAATTCTGCAGCTATCAAGCAAGATCCGTCTGTTTGGCGTTAGCAATTTCGACGC
>JBAUNL010000679.1:0-9269 GCA_049579205.1 Rhodomicrobium sp.
CGCTCTGCTTTTTTTGGTGAGCGGGCGGCAAAGGTCTTGGCCCGGTCCGCAATGATTTCTTCGAATTTCGAGTTCGGCACAAGCTCGTCGACAAGGCGCCACTCGGCCGCCCGCTTGCCTTTGACGCCTTCTTCTGTTGTGCAGAACACATCCGCCAGGTCACGCCGCACTTTCCGCTTGTCGGTAATGCGCGTGAGGCCGCCCGTGCCCGGCAGCACGGCCAATAAGGGCACCTCCGGCAAAGCAACATTGGACGATCCGTCATCGGCGAGAATGATGTGGTCGCAGGCAAGGGCGAGCTCGTAGCCGCCGCCCGCACACGCGCCCCTCACCGCGCAGATATAGTGCTGCCCGGATTCGCGTCCCGCTGCTTCGAAGGTGTTCCGGGTTTCGTTAGTAAATTTGCAGAAGTTTACCTTGTGTGCATGAGAGGCACTGGCCAGCATGCGGATATTGGCACCGGCGCAGAAGACATTGTCCTTGCCGGAGCGCAGGACAACGGCCTTCACCTCCGGATGTTCGAAACGCAGCCGCTGCGTCGCGTCCGCCAGTTCGATATCGACGCTCAGATCGTAGGAGTTAAGCTTCAACTCATAGCCGTTAAAAAGGCCGCCCTTCTCGTCGACGTTCATGTAAAGCGTCGCGACATCGCCGTCATAGGCCACCCGCCAATGCCGGTAGCGGGACGGATCGGTTTGGAAGTCGATGCGCTTTGTCATGCGGCCTGTGCTCCTCTCATGCTCCTGGCATTATAATTCATAATCCGGGCGAGGAAAAGAGAATATTTCCTATAAAAATTCCCGTTGCCCATTAGACGCTTAAGGCGATATCATCGGCCATATCCCGGATTATGTATTATAAAGCATTGTCACTCACCGAATGCTCACAAGCTTGTTTCGGCGCATTCCATGCGCAATTCACGCAGAACCGGTGGAGACGCTTGGAGGGCCGTGCGCTGCATGTGAAAGCGCAAGCCCCTCGGGCCCCCGAGTTCCTCGCCTCCCCCGGCGCGGCCGGGCCCTCCGTGCACGCATTGCGGCATCACAATGGCATGACCTGTGTGGCTCTTCCCTACTTCCCCGTCGACTACGAGGACGCGCCCGTTCCAGGGAGCCAGCTGCAATGCGGCCTTCGCAGCGCTCGCGGCGTCGTTCGAAAACAGGCTCACAACGAGAGAGCCACCCCCCCCCGGCACCGGCCATTGAGATGGCATCCTCGAAAGTGCGGTAGGGCATCAGCGTTGCACAGGGACCGAACACTTCGATCTCATGCACCGCGCTCGCGTTAGCCGGATCGGAGCAAACCAGCAAAGCTGGCGAGAAGAATCCGCCGGCCTTGGCATCGCCGCCAAGGGTTTCCTTGGGAATGCCTCCGCCAAAAACGATGGACGCCTCAGCCTTGAGCTGCTCCAGCTTGGCCAGCGCTAGATCCCTCTGTTGCGCATTGACGAGCGGGCCAATGCGCACCGCGGGATCGGCTGGATCGCCTACCGGGAGAGCCGACACCCCATCGATGACCGCCTCCCTCAGCTGATCGAGGAAAGGTACGGGAACGAATACCCGCCTGATATTGGTGCAAAGCTGGCCGGCCTTGATGCTCAGGGCTTTGACAATTTCCCTTACCGCAAGGCCGAACACTTCAGTGCCGGGAACAGCATCCGGACCGATTATGGTCGCGTTCACACTGTCGGCCTCGATGCTGATACGCGGGGCCTTGAGAAGAATGTTCGAATTGGAGCGGAGCCGCTTTGCGGTATCGCACGAACCGGTGAAAGCCAGAGAATCCATGGGTTCCAGCGCATCAAGCAGAGCTTCCCCGTCGCCACAAACGAGGCTTAGTGCGCCGTTGGGGACGGCTTCGGCTGCCATAACATCGCGCACCATCTCAAATGCGAGCCAAGCGGTAGCCGTCGCAGGCTTGGCGATGCTGGGAACCCCCGCGAGCAGTGCAACCGAAGCCTTTTCCCATAAGCCCCAGGAGGGAAAGTTGTAGGCATTGATCTGCAGTGCGACGCCCGGGCGTGAGGTCCAAATATGCCGCGCAAAAAAGACCGCCTCTTTGCTCAGTTGCGCTTCGCCTGGCTCGATGATTGCTTTCGCTGATCCGAGTTCCTGGGCGAGCCTCGCATAATATTTCAGCGTCGCAATCCCGCCATCGATATCGACGGCCGCGTCGGTTACCGTGTTGCCGGAATTGATGCGGGCGATATCCCCATACTTGGCACGGATCGCGATGAGCACATCCGCAATTGACCGCAGGATCGCGCCCCGCTCCGCAAATGTCAGGCTTAAAAGCGCAGGCCCGCCTTTTTGCCGCGCATAGCGAAGGGCAGCCTGAGCATCAATTCCGCTCGCATCGGCATAAGCAACGATTTCGCCCGTCGAGGCGTTATAAAGCGGCCGCCCCTCCCTCTTACCTGAAACCCATTTCCCTTCGACATAGCTTTCAAGCCTCATACAACCTCCACCTGCGCAGCTTCGATCCGATCGAGGCGCTTTACAAAATCGCTGATCGCCTCAATCGTCCGCTCCGGCTGGTCAAACTGCGGGGAATGCTTGCAGTTCTCGAGCAGCACCGCGTCAACCGGCGCATAGGCGTCGCTTTCCAGCGCCTCGATCTGACGAAGCGTTCCGTACTGATCGTCAAGACCTTGGATGGCCAGAATGGGGACGCGGATATAGGAAATTGCGTCTTCGATATTCCAGCGCTCAAATTCGGGGTGCAGCCAGACCCCGCTCCAGCCTTCGAGGACGCCGTCAGGGTCACTGTGGTGCTTGGCCAGTGCCTCGCGCAAAATGCCGTTTGTCCTCGTTTCTGCAATTGCAGAAAGTCCCATGGGTTCGGTGAAGAAGTGCGGTGAGAGCAGGCAAAGGCCCCGGATGCGAAAATCGCGTACGCTGCCGGCATAGATCGCCGCGATCGAGGCGCCATCGCTATGGCCCAGCAGAATGCCCCGCTTGAAGCCGATTGTATCGAGAACGCTTGGGAGATCGCCTTCGGCTTCTCGGGACATGAAATCAAGCGGCCAAGGGGTTTCGTTCCGGTCGGACTGCCCATAACCGAGGCGCGAATAGGCAAAAACGCAATAACCGGTCCGCTCCGCGAGTGTCTCGGGAAAGCGTTTCCAAAGCCCGATCGATCCCAGCCCCTCATGGAGAAGTACGATGGTTGGCTTGCTGGCTGGATCGCCGCCCCAGGCGCGGCACTCAAGCCGATGCCCGTTGATCGTGATCCAATTTCTTGTGCCGGGCACCCACCTCATACTCGACTCCATGCATCTCCCTGAGCTTGAATCGCTGGATCTTTCCGGTCGATGTTTTCGGCAACTCATGGATGATTTCGATCCAGCGGGGATATTTCCACTTCCCGACTTTCTGTTGCACGTGTTCCTTGAGAGCCTCTGCGAGCCCGGTTTGATCTATGCCGGGCTTGAGAACGACATAGGCCTTTGGCTTTTCAAGACCATCCTCGTCCTTCTGCGCGACAACGGCTGCTTCGAGCACGGAAGGATGCGAGACCAGCGCCTGCTCGATTTCGAACGGCGCGACCCAAATGCCGCTCACCTTGAACATGTCGTCGGTGCGTCCGCAATAGACGAGGCGGCCGTCGCTACGCAGCTCATACTTATCGCCGGTGCGTGTCCAGGCGCCTTCGAATGTGGAGCGTGTCTTGTCGCGCTGGTTCCAATAGCCGTCGGCCGCCGAAGCCCCCTTTACGATGAGTTCGCCGATGCCACCGGGTTCAATGCTGTCACCCTGCTCATCGATTAAGCGGATGTCGTAGCCCGGCACCGCAACCCCGGACGTGCCAAGCACCACATCCCCGGGCCGGTTGGAAAGGAAGATGTGCAAGAGCTCTGTCGAACCCACGCCATCGAGGATATCAACGCCAAAAAGCTGCGCCCAGCGGCTGCCCACTTCGGCGGGCAAGGCCTCACCAGCAGACACGCAAAGGCGAAGCCGGTCAGAGCCCGGCGGCACCTTGCCCTGGAACTGTGCCAGCATGGCAGCGTAAAGGGTGGGAACCCCGTAGAAAAGTGTTGGACGCGTTCGCTCGATCACAGCTGCGATGCTGTCGGGTGTTGGCCTGCCCGGAAACAGGATCGTGGTTGCGCCCACCGCCATCGGAAAGGTCAACGAATTACCGAGACCATAGGCGAAGAACATCTTGGCGGCGGAAAAAACCACATCGCTGGGCTCCGTACCGAGCACCTGCCGCCCGTATGTGTCGGCTGTGTATTTAAGGCTGGAGTGCACATGCCGGACACCCTTGGGCTTGCCGGTCGAACCCGAGGAATAGAGCCAAAAGGCGCATTCATCTGCGCAAACGGCAATGGGCTTGCGGACTTGCGATGCTTCCAGCTCATCGGCAAATGGCAGGGTTTTCGCAGGATGCGAACTTTTCTTGGCCTGGTTTCCGAGCAGGCGCCCGAGAAAGGATGAGCCCTTTGCCGTCTTGGGCTTCGAGATCAAAAAAACCGCTTGCAGATAAGGGTTCTTTGCAAGAGCAGGCTCGATCGTAGGCCACAGCTCATCCGACACGAACAGCGCGCGCGCCCGGCTATCCAATAAGATAGCAGCGTAAACGTCAGTCGAAAGCAGCGTATTGAGCGGAATGGGGATCACCCCCGCTTTAAGGCTTCCCCAAAAAATGACCGGGAACTCGATCCGGTCAAGAACAAGCATGGCCGCGCGGTCCTCGGCCCTCAGACCATGACGCTCATAAAGGGCCGCCATGCGGTCTGTTTGAGAGGCAAGGCTTGCATAGCTTAGAGTGCGGCCGCCCGGCTCGGCCTCGATGAAGGCGGCTTTCGCGCCGGCGCTGCCCGAGCGATGGCGGTCGACAAACCACAACGCCGCGTTTTCATTGATCCCCGTCATGCTGCCTCTCTCCCCCGGCAATAATGAGCTGTTATGGCTATCGGCTATTGACCGGTGAATTCGATTGCGCCCTCCGGCAGAAGGTAAAGCACATAAGCGTCCCCGCCTGAGACTGTCTGGTGGTGGCTCGATCCGGGCATAGCGCCGCCAGCCTCGAGCGTTTTGCGCCTGTCGCGGGAAGTTGCTCGTTGAGCCGCGCTTCAAGCTCAGAATCGAGCGCCGCCCCATTAATTTCAGCCGCTATCTCAGATATGAGTACCAAAAATTCCTCTTGGCCTGCCATTGGCCGCCTCCTTAAGGCTTCCCCTTTTTATGTTTCATAATGCATAAACAGGCACAATCATGCAATATAATACTTTACAACAATGGCGCGATCGTCAATTGTGCGGCATAGATAGAACCATATAGCCATAAAGGCTATGGGGCCGCAGAAATTACGCAATCTGTTGGGTGGTTTCTGTTTGTTTTCGGGAGGAAAAACATGCTTGGTGGAGTAAAGCCACGGGCGCTTGGCGGAGCCGCCATCGCCTGCATTATCGCGCTCAATCCGGCCGGCGCCTTTGCAAAGCAGCTGAAGGTAGGCCTGCTCGTGCCTTACTCCGGCGTCTACGCAGCGCTCGGCAAAGAAATCGACGAGGGGTTCATGCTCGCGATCGAAGAGGCTGGCATCGCCGGCAGCCTGAACGTCGTGCGCGAGGACACCGAGGTGAAGCCACCGGTGGGTCTGGCCAAGGCGCATAAGCTCATTCTTGAAGATCAGGTCGATGCTATCACGGGCATCGTCTCCTCGGGCGTATTGGCCGCGGTCCGCGATTATATCGACAGCGAGAAGGTGCCGCTGATCGTCGCCAACGCCGGCAATGACGAGATCACTGGCGCCCGCTGCAGCAAGTACATTACGCGCGTCTCTTTCTCCAATGCGCAGGTGAACCGGCCTATGGGCAAATGGATGCATGATCGAGGAATCAAGAAGGTCTATACGATTGCCCCTGATTATGCGGCCGGTCATCAGGATATGGACGCTTTCGGGGAAGCCTTTAAAGCCGCAGGCGGGGAAATCGTTGGTTCTGATTATACACCATTCGGGAAGACCCAGGATTTTGGCCCCTATCTCACCAAGGCCAAGGCCGCCAACCCGGACGCTATTTATGTCTTTTACGCGGGTAGCGAAGCGATCTCCTTCGTGAAGCAATACGACTCGCTTGGCATCAAGAAGTCCATTCCTCTCTATGCCTCAGGCTTTCTCACCTCCGCACTTTACGTCAATGCGGAAGGACCTGCGGCAGAGGGTGTTATCGCCGGTTTGCACTATGTGCCCACCATCGATACGCCGGAAAACAAGGCTTTTGTTGCCGACTTCAAGGCAAAGACAGGGCGGGCTCCCTCGGAATATGCGGTGCAAGGCTACGATGCGGGACGGTCACTCGCGCTTGCCATCAAAGGCGGCGCAACCGATCGGGAAAGCATCGCGGCGGCACTCCCCAAAACCAGTTACACCGGCCCGCGCGGTCCCTTAAAAATCGATCCCGCCACCAATAATATCGTGCAAAATATCTATGTGTACGACACAGTGGCCGGCGGCAGCGGTCTTACTCAGAAGATCATTGCCACCATTCCCAATGTCGCCGACGCGCCAAATGGATGCAAAATGTAGTGTAGTTGTCAGCGCCGTCTCTCCATCCGCGAAGACGGCGCTCTCCAGCCCTTTCAATCCCACGCGAGAGCGGCGGTAAGGGAAAGGTGAGCCTTCACGAAAGTACCCTGAGATGACCGGGGACCCGGGATTTTGGATCGTTCAGTTCCTTCATGCGCTGCAGCTTTCAATGCTGCTGTTTCTCTTGTCAGTCGGACTGACCGTCATTTTCGGTTTGCTGCATTTCGTCAATCTCGCCCATGGCGCCTTTTACGCCTTCGGAGCCTACGCCGGATACTCGGCGATCCGCTGGACCGGTTCGTTCTGGGGAGGCTTCGCCATTGCGCCCATTGCCGTCGCCGCGCTTGGATCCGCGCTTTATTTCAGCCTCATCCGCGGCATGCGCCATTCCGGACCAATGAATCAGGTGCTTGCCACATTTGGTTTGATTTTCATTTTTCTCGACGCGTTCCGCATTTTCTGGGGTGACATTGCACTCGGTGTCGAGCCGCCCGCATCTCTCGCTGGAACCGTCGAGTTCCTCGGCATAGATTACCCAGCCTATAGGCTCTTCATTATCGGGCTTGGCCTTCTCATCATTGCAGTGCTGCACCTGGTGCTGTCCCGGACACAGATTGGGGCGATCATCCGCGCGGGCGTGGATAACGGCACCATGGCCGGGTGCCTGGGCATCAATGTGGAGATCGTGTTCTTTCTGGTCTTTTGTGTGGGCTGCGCGCTGGCGGGTCTCGCCGGTGCCGTTGCCGCGCCCATCGTCTCGATCAGTCCGAATATGGGCACGGAAATTCTCATTCCGTCCCTCATCGTCGTCGTCATTGGCGGCCTTGGCAGTCTCAAAGGTGCAGTGACGGGGTCTCTCCTTGTCGGCTTTTTGCAGACTTTCGGCGCAGTGCTCGCGCCACACGTTGCCTCGATGGTGATTTATGCTTTGCTGGCCTCGGTACTGATCCTTAAGCCCGCCGGCCTTTTCCCGGCCCGGAGCTAGCGATGTTCCGGCAAACCTGGACAAAAACTCTAACCCTCGCCCTGATATTTGCAGGTCTTGCCGCATACAACAGTTTTGGCGGCCCCTTCGCGAAGGAACTGGTCATCGAGATCGCCATCCTCGCCATCCTTGCCATCAGCCTCGACTTCATAGGCGGCTATGGGGGTATGATTTCGCTTGCCCAGGGGGCAGTTTCGGGCCTTGGCGCTTATGCGTTCGCCACCGTGAATGTCCTCTTCGGTGCATCGCCCTTACTGGCGCTCTTGGGCGCAATCCTTATAGCGGCCGCATTCGGCGGGGCCATCGGCGCCGTCACAGCAAGGACCAAGGGGATATTCTTTATCATGGCCACTCTGGCCTTCGGGCAGATGGCGTACGTGCTCGTATTCGATGCAAAAGCGTTGGGCGGGGACGATGGCTTGCCGGGCATTGCCCGCTTGGACCTCTCAAGAGCCGGCATTGACCTTCAGCAGGCGGACCAGTTTGCCTTTTTCTGCCTCGCAGCACTCGCGCTCACCTATCTGCTGGCCGCCATTCTTTTAAGATCCGGGTTTGGGCGCACGCTGTGCGGCATTCGCGAAAACGAAGAGCGCATGCGCGCACTCGGCATTACCGTTTGGCGGTACAAGGCGGCGGCTTCGGGCTTCGCCGGCGCGTTCGCGGGCTTATCCGGTGCGCTTGCGGCTCAACAGACGATGTTCGTGTCTCCTGAGCTTTTGACTTGGACGGTTTCCGGCGAAGTGCTTGTGGTCGTGATCCTCGGTGGTCTTGGCACGCTTGTGGGCGCCCCAGTTGGCGCGGCATTCCTTGTTTTCGTGAAACACTTCAGCAGCGGGCTGACGAATTACTGGCATCTCATTATCGGGTTTATCCTTGTTTTCGCTGTGTGGTCCGGCGGACGGGGAATATATGGCAGCATCGAAAGACTGCTCGCAGAGCGGGCTTTGCACCGGGTCCCCCAAAAGGCGCGCTCCTTTAAGGCTACGGCCGCCACCGAGGCGAAAGCCGATGCTTGAGGCGATCAACCTTTGCAAGTCATTTGGCGCGCTCGCTGTCACCGATCACGTCTCTTTTCGGCTTGAGAAGGGTGAGCGCCGTGCCGTGCTGGGACCGAATGGTGCAGGAAAGACCACACTCTTCAATCTTCTGACGGGCCAGCTCTCTGCGGCCTCTGGCGAAGTCTGGCTCAACGGCACGAACGTGACCGGCCGCACGGTGGAAGAGCGGGCTCGAATGGGGCTCGCGCGCAGCTTTCAGAAAAACAGCCTTTTCAATGGCCTCACAATTGGCGAGAACCTTTCGTTTGCTGCCGCGGCCGCGGCAGGGCGCTCGGCGTCGCTGCTGCGAGATTCGCTACGTGACAAGACGGTTTGCCGCCAGGTCACGGAAGTTGCAGCGCAGGTCGGACTTCTCGATGTGCTCAAGGCGCCAGTCGCGCATTGCTCCTATGGCACGCGCCGGCAGCTCGAAGTCGGCATCGCACTTGCCAGCAGCCCGACGGTTTTGCTCTTGGATGAGCCGGCATCGGGTGCGGGGCCTTTGATGATCGAGGCCTTGCACGCCCTTTTGAAGTCGCTGCCGCGCGATCTCACGATCCTCATTATCGAACACGACATGGATCTTGCCCTTGATGTCGCGGACCGCATCACGGTGCTAAATTATGGGAAGGTTGTTTTCGAGGGCACACCGGAAGAAACCCGCGCCAGCCCGCTCGTCAACGAAATCTATCTCGGTGACTGGGATGCCGATG
>JBAUNL010000680.1:0-35589 GCA_049579205.1 Rhodomicrobium sp.
CGGCGTATCCTCATTCATGGTGGCTTCCCTCTCTTGCTCTCGTGGTTGCGTTTAGCCACCACCACTTGAGCCTGAGTCGGGGCCGCCAGCCCTCAATCAATTGTGCGAAACATTCTGTACGTCATCCGACAGCTCCGCCGAAGATAAGCTCTAAACCAACCTTCGCCATTGCGTTGCGCAGCGTGAGCTCCTGCCAAAACTCCCCAGCTTTGCGCGCTATTATGGCGCAAACACCAGAAACGCTCGGGAGATCAAATCGTGATCGCTCCTCAGCCTCTTTTTTTGCCAAGGGAAACAGCGACCTTTTGGCAGAGGTCGCCGTACCGGCTAGGCTGCCCAGGACTGGGGTTCTCCAATCGGAAGACAATCGCCGCGTTTCAAATGGTGATCAGGTTCATCGGATTGTTGGACTTCGATGACGCGGAGGCCTTCCGAGGATTTCTCAGCTTATTCGCAGCGGCCCGTCAGGAGGACCTAATTCCCAAAAATCTTAGCGATCCGCCTTTGAATGTCTTCTGCGGCTTGCCTCGGTTCCTTGGCCAGCCTAATTGGCCGTCCGACTACTATGTAATCCGCACCGTTGTTGAACGCTGTTTCAACATCGACCGTTCTTTTTTGGTCGTCATCAATATTCTCATTCTTTACCGGGCGAATACCCGGACACACAATCAAGAAATTATCGCCTAAGTTATCTCTAAGGCGAGGAGCTTCTAGTCCAGAAGAGATCACGCCGTCGCAACCGATTTCGATGGCTCGCCTAGCGCGCGAAAGCACCAACTCCTCCACATTAACATCATGGAAGCCGAGATCCTTTATGTCGGCGTCATTGAGACTGGTTAGAACCGTTACAGCTAAGATCTTCGTACCGCTTTTGTGTTTGCAGGCAGCTTCCAGAATGTTATCGTTACCGTGAACGGTAACAAAGTTGGCATTCCTACCTTTTAATTGGCGCACGGCATTGCCAACTGTCTCGGGAACATCAAAGAATTTAAGATCAACGAAGGATTTTTTTTGTTTTGATTGAAGATATTCCAAGAGATAAAAATAGTGACCGCCAACGAATAATTCTAAGCCCAGCTTATAAAACTCAACGCTATCGCCCAAAGTCGATATAAGCTGTTTTGCTTCATCCAGGCTTGAAATATTATCAAGGGCAAATATTAGCCGCTCTCTCGTCGGAATAGACTTTTTCGAACGCCAAATTGTGCTCTCTTTTTCTATCTTCACGAATGAATTTCTCTCATACATGAAACTCATTGCGTCTCCACCAGATTTCCTTGCGGACGCTAGCCGATTCTGAAGTGATGCCTGAATGGATCAACTGAGAATTCCACACAGTTTACGAGATAAATGTGACCGATTCGCCACATAACAAGTTGTTTGCATGCGCGGAGAAGGGGGAAGGTGCCTTAAAAGATCGAGCTTGGCAACACAAGACCTTGTGACATGCCGTCGCGACGGGAGACGCCACATCGGTTCACCGCGCCGGAACATCCCGTGAGTATCAACGTAGGCTGTCATCTTCTTAGGATCCGCCGGAAGCTTCGATGATTTTGATTGCTGCGTGATATGCCCGAGTTCGGCGCGGGCTTGCGCTAACTGCCGCTCGTAAAGCTGAACGGAGCTCAGGATCTCATCCCGCTTGTAGCGGAACGTCGCAACTGTGCGTATCTCTGGCATGCCCTTGAGTCTAAAGGCGAATTATCTAAATCTCTACTGGCGTTTGCGCCATAATACCGGCTTTGCCTGGATCGGAGATGTCGAGCGCAATGATGAGCTTGCTTTCCGCCTCAAGTTCTATCGGCTTCTTCGCCTGCGTCTACTCCCACTCGATGGTGCCGGGCGGCTTCGAGGTCACATCATACACGACGCGGTTCACGCCCTTAACTTCATTCACGATGCGGGTCGCGATCTGGCCAAGCAAGTCCAACGGAAATCGATAGAAGTCGGCCGTCATACCATCGACAGAGGTGACGGCGCGAAGCGCCAGAACCTGATCGTAGGTGCGGGCATCGCCCATGACGCCAACACTTTGGACAGGCAGGAGCACGGCAAATGCCTGCCAGATATCGTCATAGATGCCCGCCGCGCGAAGCTCTTCAAGGTAAATTGCATCTGCCTTGCGCAGCACGCTTAGTTTGGGCTCGTCGATTGGGCCTGGGATACGGATGGCGAGACCCGGGCCTGGAAAGGGATGGCGCTTCAAGAAACCGTCCGGGATGCCAAGCTCGCGTCCGAGTGCGCGCACCTCGTCTTTGAAGAGTTCTCGGAGCGGTTCAAGCAGCTTGAGCTTCATGCGCTCAGGTAGACCGCCGACATTGTGATGCGACTTGATGGTGACGGAAGGCCCGCCGTGGAAGGAGACGCTTTCGATCACATCCGGGTATAATGTTCCCTGTGCGAGATATTCGGCTCCGCCAATCTTCTGGGCCGCTTCGTCGAACTCTTCGATGAACAAGGCGCCAATGATTTTGCGCTTCTCCTCCGGAGCGGAGACGCCCTTGAGAGCCGGCAGGAATCGAGAGGCGGCATCCACACGAATCAAGGGAATATTATACGAGCCACGAAACAGGCGGTCGACCTCTTCGCCTTCGCCCTCACGCAACAGGCCATGATCGACGAAAATACAGGTCAAGGCATCGCCGATGGCCTCATGGACTAGGGCAGCCGTAACCGCGGAATCAACGCCACCTGATAGCCCGCAAATAACCTTGGCGTTGCCTACCTGCTCTTTGATGCGCCTAATCGCGGCTTCGCGAAAGGCGGCCATTGTCCACGAACTCCCACAGCCGGCGATCGTGTGCAAAAAGTTTTTCAGTATCGCAGCCCCGCTTGGGGTGTGAACGACTTCCGGATGAAACTGTACCCCATAGAAGCGGCGGTTTTCATCAGCGATGGCTGCGAATGGGGCGTTCCGCGTGGCTGCAATGGGCTTGAACCCTGAAGGCAGCGCAACGACGCGATCGCCATGGCTCATCCATACGGGCACCTTCTGCCCAGGCCCTGCGATACCCTCGAATAGCGGAGAAGCGGCTGTGACATCTATTAGCGCGGAACCGTACTCGCGTTCGGTCGCCGGCTGTACGGACCCGCCCAACGCCGCGACCATGCCTTGTTGACCGTAACAAATGCCAAGAACCGGCACAGCAGAAGCGAAAATCCCCTCAGGAACTTGAGGTGCGCCCGGATCGAATACGCTTGCGGGGCCGCCTGATAGGATAATGGCCCGTGGGCGCAGTTCTTTGACAGCCGTCTCTGCCGTCTGAAAAGGTACAATCTCGCAATAAACGTTAGCCTCCCGCACGCGCCGTGCGATAAGCTGAGTAAATTGGCCGCCGAAATCAGCGATTAAGACTAATTCGGTCTCGGGGTTGCCGGACAAAGCTTGCTCCAAAATCAAGATGGACAAAAGCGAGCAGGTCCGCGCTTGCGGACCTGACTATTACGTAACCTAAATTCCGATCAATTCCAGGCCAAGACCAGAGAAAGGCTGCCTCATACGCCTTCGCAGCTGGCAATCTGACCTGAGGTTTCGCGCTTCCGGACTTGTTCGCAGGAGAAGCGGCGGAAGGAACCGGGCATATTGGTGTTGATGTCTGCCCAATATGGCGCATTCGGCGCCGTAACATAGGTAGCGTACAGCCAATAGCCGAAAACCAGAACAACAAGAATTACGGCCAATGAGAAGATAGCGCGAATGAATCCCATGATTGACTCCCTTTCCGGGGTATTACCTGCGCTTGTAGATTTTTCATCTACGCCGCGGCACTCTAGATCGCGTTTATAACAGATTCTTGACCGAATGCGCAGGCGGCAAGGCCAACTATCATGAATTTGAGGCAACCAATATGGGGTTGGGGAAGGTGATGTGGCTGCCTTCCATCCGGCCAGTCTGCCCTTACGAAAGGCGATTGACTAGGATTTGAATATTAGGACGCTTGTTCAAGGTTTGATAAACGACGCAATAACGCTCCGTCAGCTTGATAAGCTGGGCAATTTCCTCATCGGTTGCCGTGGTTTCCAGGTCAAAGCTGAGCCGGATTGATTTGAACCCCACCGGCGCTTCCTTATCCACGCCAAGAGTTCCCTTAAAGTCAAGATCCCCTTCGACGCGCACCTCTCCCTTTGTCAATGGGATTCCAAGAGCCGTTGCGACGGCTTTCAGTGTCACTCCAGCGCATGCAGCCAGCGCTTCGAGGAGCATATCGCCGGAACAGAGTTCGAGACCGCTACCGCCGGTCGCTGGATGAAGACCCGCAACGGCAAGTGCCTTTCCAGTCTCGACTTTACACGCGATCGCGCTGCCGTCCACGGTACCGCGCGCCTTCAGAGTGATGATCGCAGCTTGCGGCTCGTTACGATATCTCTCCTTTATTGGAGCCTGTAGGGCCTTCAACGCGTCCTTATCCACGTTCGCTTCCCCCTACCACCCGATTCATCTTAGGTTTTCAAGACCGGGCAGGCCTTTAGCCGGGTCCGACTTGCTTAAATTGAGCGCGTCCCGAGCTATGTTCAAGCATTCCTGCAAGGTGACGTAGCTTGGAATGGCGGGCGGTGTGACGAGGTGCAAGCATTGTTCGTGCATGCTTCCGGAATAATTGCCCCAAACTTTTGTGAGTTCAGTATGGGCTGTTTCCTCCTCCTTCACGCATCCATCATAGTTCGTGGTTCGATTGATTTCCATATTTGCTATGTTTCGGCATCCACCCTGGATGTCGAGTTTGGGAAGAGCCGATCGGGTCCCGCGGCTCGCAACGAGGTGCGAATTTGGTGGCTCTATTGCACCTGCGGAAGCTGAGAGAGCAAGCGCAAACAATAGGCTCGAAGGAAGGGAAGCTGGCATTGGGCACGTTCCGTCTGCTTGTGGCGGTGTCCTGTGAGAACCCGTCGCTGCAAATCCTGTTTCCTAAAAACATAAGCAAAAAGCGGCCAGGCCGAAGCCGGTTGTTGGGCTTTGCATCGAAGCCGCGGGCAGTATCGGCGAGGCTGCCAAGAGCGTTCTCGAACTGCGCGTCACCCATCTTGAACTCCTGACATCTAAAGCCCGAGTCCACTGCCTGGGCGGGATAAGACCCCATAGGCGCTAAAATAGCGCGAGCCATTTTCTGGTATTGACGCCGCGGCTATCGCGTGGCGGGTAGGCCTCCCAACCGTTCTCTTACTGACTGAGCCGGGGTCGCGCGCTTAAAACGTGTGCCAGGAAAAAGCTGCCCGAGGCGGTACCTTCCAGCGATTCCATGTGTTCATGGCTTGTGTCGGATCCTAAGGAAAAGGGAGCGCTTGTTCCTGTGGAGCAAGCCGAAGCGCTGCGCAAACAACGAGCCGTTCTCTCGCAATTCGGGCGGGATGCGTTTCGCACCGGTGACATTCAGGAGCTGCTTCAGCGGGCCACAGAGCTTGTCTCGGATGCCCTGGAAGTCGATTTGGTCAAGGTTTTGGAGCTGCAGCCGGGCGGCAAGACAGTGCTCGTGCGGGCCGGGGTGAACTGGGCCCCTGGTGTAGTGGGACATGCGACCCTCGATGCCGGCAGTAAGTCACCTGCCGGCTACGCACTTAAGACAAAAGAGCCTGTGATCTCTCCGGATATCGATAAGGAAAATCGTTTTGAGATTCCCCAGCTTCTGAGGGAGCATGGCGTTAAGAGCACGGTCAATGTCATCATCCAGGGCGAGCGGGAGCCTTTTGGCGTACTCGAAGTCGATGCTCGAAAGCAGACGGATTTCAGCACTGACGATGCGGATTTCTTACATAACTATGCAAACCTGATTGCTGGCGCGGTCGACCGGGTGGCGGCACACGAGCAGATCAGGGTAATGCTCGACGAGCTGCACCATCGTATGAGAAATATGATGGCGAATATTCAGATTATAGCTCAGCGGACGAAGTCATCGAGCTCCAGCCTTGATGACTTCATGGAACGCTTCACTGATCGCTTGCAAGCACTGGCGCGCTCGCAGAATGTTCTCACCCGCGGTGCCAAGGGCGGCGCCGCCAGCCTTCGTGAGCTTTTGAGGGCAGAGCTTGCGGCGTATGATGCGATAGAAGGCGAGAGAATCTTTCTCGACGGCGATGACATCGAAGTTCCGGGAGAGGTTGCATGGGCGCTCAGTCTGATTTTCCACGAGCTGATGACAAACGCTCAAAAGCACGGTGCGCTCACCTTCGAGACTGGAACGATCAACGTCTCCTGGAAGGTGGATGGTCGTGTGGTGCGCATGCGCTGGAGAGAAAGCGGGTTAGCAATCGCTCCCGTACGTGTTCAAAAAGGCTTTGGCTCCAACATCATTGAAGATGCAATGCCAAGGTCGCTTGGGGGTGGCTCGACGTTAGTATTTCATCCCGATGGAATAGAATACACGCTGGAATTTGCACTCCCGGACACGAGCAGCTAGATGCGGCCCCTCCACATCTAGCGCTTCAGACAAGCGCCGTATCAGAAAATCACTCACACTTTTCGACGCGATGCTCGACTCCAAAAGCGGCATCCGGGGGATAACATCCTGCCGATGTTTCCCCAGGCTCTGAAGGCGCCTTAAACTTCGCCACAGCCCGATTCGCGCGGCCAGGAGAGGCGATTGTCTTCCATAGTGCAGAAGCAAGCGGAGCGCGCCAAGGGCGAGAACGCGTCCACGCCCATGATGGCGCAATATTTCGAGGTGAAGTCGAAACATCCCGATTTTCTCCTCTTCTATCGCATGGGCGATTTCTTTGAGCTTTTCTTCGACGACGCGGTCAAGGCGGCGGAGGCGTTAAGCATTCAGCTTACGAAGCGCGGCAAGCATGGGGGCGAAGACATCCCCATGTGCGGCGTGCCCGTGGTCCGCGCCGGGGAATATTTGCAGAAGTTGATCCGCAAGGGCTTCCGGGTCGCGGTCGCGGAGCAACTCGAAGACCCGGAGGCGGCGAGGCGGCGCGGGTCGAAGGCGGTCGTCCGCCGTGATGTCGTCAGGCTTATTACGCCCGGCACACTCACGGAAGACGCGCTGCTAATCTCCGGCTCCAACAATTTTCTGACCGCCCTTGCAAAAAGTGGGAAGGGCAGCACTTTGCGCTACCATTTAGCTTCCCTCGATATCTCAACCGGTGAGTTTCTTCTGAGCGACACCGCCAGCACCGATTTGGAGGGAGAGCTTTTCCGGTTAAGGCCCGCCGAGATCCTCCTGCCTGAGGGTGAACTCGCGAATGAAGCGGTGAAAGGAGCAATCGAAGCATCCGGCACATCGCTCTCCTCTCTATCGCCTGCGTTTTTCACGAAGGAGAGGGGGGAACGCGCGCTCAAAGAGGCATTCGAAGTCGCGGCAATCGACGGCCTAGGTTGGTTTGCCGAAGGCGACCTTGCCGCAATCGGAGCGCTTTTTCATTATGTTGTGCTCACGCAAATGGGTGAGCGTCCTGCACTTCGTACTCCCCGGCGTGAGGCCGGGGCCGGCCTGCTCATTATCGATGCCGCAACAAGGGCCAGCCTCGAATTGGTTCGGCCGAAAACGGATGGTGCGCCGACTGTCTTCTCGGCGATTGACCGGACGACGACTGCCGCCGGTTCGCGGGAGCTCATGAACCGGCTTCTTTCGCCGTCAGCCGAAGTCCATCTTATCAACCGCAGGATTGATGCGGTTGCTGCCCTCAAAGAGGGCTGGACCCTTCGCGAGCGCTTGCGCCAAATCCTCAAATCCGTGCCGGACATGAGCCGCGCCCTTTCCCGGCTCAAGTTGAAGCGCGGAGGCCCGCGCGACCTCGGTTTGCTACGTGATGGGCTGCTCGCGTCTCTGGGCTTGGCCAAGGCACTGACGCAAGTGATGGCGCTGCCGGAAGAGCTTGCCGCCCTTGCGAAGGCTCTCGCGAATGTGCCGGAAGAGCTTGCCCGGGAGCTGAACGCAGCCCTGAATGCGCAACTTCCCTATTTCGCCCGGGATGGGGAATTCATTGCGCGCGGCTACGATGCCACCCTCGACAATCTGCGCCAGCTCGCGACCGAGACAAGGGCTGTGCTGGCGAAGCTCCAGGCCAATTACATTGAGCAAACTGGCATCAAGAGCCTGAAAATCAACTACAACCAGATTTTTGGTTATTTCATCGAAGTAAGCGCCAGTTCCGCGGCGGTCCTTCAGGCCGGACCCCATGCGAATGTTTTCCGCCACAAGCAAACGCTGGCGAATGCGGTTCGCTTCACAACGGAAGAATTGTCCGCGCTTGAAAGCCGCATTTTGAACGCCAAAAGCGACGCCCTTGAACGGGAGCTTACGATTTATGCGCGGCTTGAGGCTGCGGTCCTTGCTGAGGAAGCGGTCATTGTAGACGCCGCCGCTGGACTGGCCGCTCTGGATTGTGCGGTGGCACTTGCTGAGCTCGCCCACGAGCAGAACTACGTTAGGCCGGAAGTGGATGACTCCGGCTGCTTCATTATCGAATGCGGGCGGCATCCTGCTGTTGAACAGGCGTTAGCGCGCCAGGGCAGCGCCTTCATCGGGAACGATTGCAGGCTCGATAACAGCGGCGAGAGCGCTCCGGGTTTTCTAGTTGTCACCGGTCCGAACATGGCGGGCAAATCCACTTATCTGAGGCAGAACGCGCTTATAGCAGTGCTCGCTCAAATGGGGTCATTCGTGCCCGCGCGGTCTGCCCGGATTGGTGTCGCCGACCGGCTCTTCGCCCGCATAGGCGGAGCCGACGACCTCGCACGGGGGCGGTCAACCTTCATGGTCGAGATGGCGGAAACGGCTGCGATCCTCAATCATGCGACTGGGCGTAGCCTTGTGATCCTCGATGAGATTGGCCGCGGGACAGCCACGTTCGATGGTCTTTCCATTGCCTGGGCAGTTCTGGAGCATTTGGACGGCGTCATCGGCTGCCGCGGGCTCGTGGCAACCCATTATCACGAATTGACGCGGCTGGCGGATAAGCTCCCAAGGGCCGGAAATGTGCGCATGGCCGTAACCGAATGGAAGGATACAATTGTTTTTCTTCATTCGGTTGAAGCAGGGGCGGCGAAACGCTCATATGGCGTACAGGCAGCAAAGCTTGCGGGAGTGCCAAAGCCGGTAGTCAGCCGCGCGAAGCAGATTCTCGCCCAACTCGAAAATGGCGCCGGACCGCATGGGCCGCTAGCGCTTCCAACGGATATGCCACTGTTTTCAGGGCTGTATAGCGAAGCGCAGGAGCCGCCAAAGCACCCTCTCGTGGAAAAGATTGAAGGTCTCGACATCGACAGCCTTAGTCCACGCGAAGCCTTAGAGACGCTCTACGCGTTGAAGGCTGCGCTTTAGTTAGATAGGGCTCAAGACGAGAGCTTCAATCCAACGGAGCCTTATCGGTATGGCAAGCTCCGCAGCGGCGGGGGCTTAGCGGGGAGCCATTTACCGGAACAGCCGCATGTCCCCCTGCCTGTTGGGTGCGGCACTGATTTGGCGCCCGCAAAGCCTCAGGGGAAGCAGCTTGGCCAGCAGCAAACGAATAGTAATCGACGAGGGTCAAAACACCCGACGGTTTGTCTCCCGGTGCCGACGTTTCCATGAACACCAGTGGCTGACCGTCCAGAGAGAACCATGACCAAACCACCCGTGGCTTGGTCATCGGACACACCATGATCTTTGCGGGGCCGGACGGGTTCAAAGGCGTGTTCGCCTTAATCACTGCCTCGCAGCTGCATCCTCCAGTTTCGGGCCAATTCGGACGCAATGCTCCTGGCAAGTCCGCCGTACAAGAAAGGCGGTGGCGGCGCGACTCCTCGATACTGTACCCCACCTCGTCCCCAAGGAGGGCATCTGCAGTCCGGATCGACGAGCCGGAGGGCCAGAACATGCGTGTGCGCTGGGCTTTCCTGCTCCCGTCGTAAAGAATCTCGGCCGGAAGCGGGGCGGAGTCGAAATTCGGCGATGTCATAAGCGCGGTCATGCGCGCGCGCTCCGGCCACCGCGGCAGGGCCGCGCTTTTGCAGTTAACGTCAACCTCGGGCATCAGGCGGGCAATTGCTTGATCAGCCCTGCCGGATGAGCTTTCCATGGCGGCGATAAGCTTTTGAAGCGCCTCGCGGCCGCGTTTTTCCTCAAGCCACTGAGCAGACCGGCAGAGTGTGTCCAGTGAAGACAGCTCCGTCGCCTGTAATGGCTCGAACTTTACCTGATAG
The DNA here is from genome assembly GCA_049579205.1 of Rhodomicrobium sp. Taxonomy (GTDB): domain Bacteria; phylum Pseudomonadota; class Alphaproteobacteria; order Rhizobiales; family Rhodomicrobiaceae; genus Rhodomicrobium. The sequence continues at coordinate 10,124 of JBAUNL010000680.1, forward strand.
CTAAATGTGTACCAGCCGAGAATCGCAGGGTCATTTTCGGGCTGGGTGAACATCAGCCGGAAAGGTGAGCTGTCTGCCTTGTCGTACCAAATCCAGTTGGCAGATGGGGCGGCCGTGGATGGTGTTTTCCACCAGTCGGCGTTTACCCCAGCAACAGGCGCGGAACCTGTGCATTGGGCGCGCCTTCCAAGCCAGTCTCGCGAAAATGGGCGCAATCCTGTGTCACCAATGTCCGCACACGAAGCGGAAGCGGTGCCGGCATCCTTGATGATATAGGTCGAACGCCCTTTCATGAATAAATCGAGCGAGCCATGCCGCAGGCCATAGAGCCGGACGCCTGCTGCGTTGATCGAGGCGTCAAAGACAAAGTCGCCGAGTACGAGCTGTCCCCTCGTGAAAGGCGCCATGAGATAGGTGCCGTGCCATTTTCCGGGAAGGATCGGGCGTGCCTTACTGGAGCACTTTTCCACACTCGGAAGGGGTGAGGAGAACCCGTTCTCTGCCGCCACGGCAAACCGAGTTTGAAGTACAGTGGCGAAACAAACTGCCAGAATCAGCCGTGCCAGCATTCCACCCCGAGATCAAAAGGTCTCGCACCTTACGGCGGGTTTTCCCACGAGCAAACCTTTAGCCAAAAGAAGGCGGAAACCGAAAGCGGCCCCGGATGGGGCCGCCGTAGCGCGTTAGAGACTAGCGCCACCACCTGCGATGGGAGCCCCAGCGCCAATGGCTGCGCCACCGGTTGTGCCAACCGCCACCGCCGCCGCAACCCCAGCCACCGCTCCAGCGGCGGCAGTGCCAAACCTTTTCAACGCTGCTGCCCACCTGGCTCTGTACGCCAGATCCATTAAGAGCCGGAGCAGCCTGAGCGGATAGGCCATAGAGAGTGCCGGAGGCAATCGCAATCGCAAGGAGATACTTTTTCATGTGTCAGCCCTTTAATTGAGCGCTCCTTCCTCGGCCTCGATAATTATATGTAGGAGCATGGCGGAATTCTAGTTCGATTGTGGCCGCAATTTGTAACGCGTCGGCACGCTGACTTGCTCCATGCCTGCTATTGGGTGCCCTGATCTGGCTGTTCCAGCTTGCCGTTTGGGCTAGCCTGGTCCACCGCGGCGGGGAGATGTTGCGACAAAATTTGGAGAATTCGATCCGCAGGCAGGCCGAACTGCTGAGCGATTCTCTGAACCTCTTGATTGCCCAATGCGCTGCGAAGCTGCTCGGCACTTACCGGCAGGTTGGAGCCGCTGCCAAGCCAGGATGCTACCTCTTCCTGCAAACCGCCCGCGCTCAAGCGCTGCACGATTACGCTCAGATTGCCGTAGCCCGCGCCTGCAAGGAGATTCGAGAAACCGCCAGGAAAACCACTCGCTGAAGCCTGGTCTGGTTGTTCGCCCGGTGCGGTAGCGCGACGCTGCCGCATGGCTTCTCCGATTGCTCCGGAAATCGTATCGAAGATACCCATTGTTCACCTGCATTCGTTGACGTTGAACCAACGGTAACACGGGCCTCTGCGCACACCCGCCCAATCCGTTTAAGAAGCCAACAAAGGGCAAACAAATCAGTTTCAATTCACCGGAAGCTTCTAACTCATTGCATTTCGGAGCATCTCCGCATGTTTCTCCAACAGCGCTGCATCCGCCATTTTGCCCGGAGGGCGCAGCGCCACGCCTTCGTGGCGTGGAAGGACATGGACATGCAGGTGAAAGACAACCTGGCCGCCGGCATGCTCGGCAAAATGCGAAACCGTAATACCGTCGGCATTGAAAGCTTTCTTGGCGGCAATCGCAATGCGCTGCGTGGTATGCATGAGCGGTGTGAGCAAGCCCGCCGAAGCGTCCAGAATATTGCGCGCCGGCTGCTTAGGGATCACAAGTGCATGGCCGTCTGCGCGGGGCATGATATCCATGAAAGCGAACGTATCGGCGTCCTCGTAAACGAAATAGCAGGGCGCCTCTTTGCGAAGGATTTTGGCGAATATATTGTTCGGATCATATGCCGGGGTGCTCATCGCGATCTCCTTCCACTCTCTCCCCCGCCATTTCTCACCCCGCCGCTGCCCTTGGTCAAGACGGCTTTCAAGCTGAGTCAGTTCCGTCTACGGCTTTCGCCTCGTCGCCGTCGGGGAATAAGCTTGATGATGCCGAAACCTTTCGCCACATCTGAAGCAATCGCCAGCCTGACCGCCCGCCGCGTGGGTGGGAATGCTTTACGGAGGTCCCATTGCTTTCGCCCGATGAAATCAAGCGCTACAAACGGCATCTGCTGGTTAAGGAGATAGGCGGGCAAGGACAGCAGCGTTTGAAAGCCGCCAGGGTGCTGATCGTCGGCGCAGGTGGCTTGGGTTCCCCTCTAATAATGTATCTGGCGGCAGCCGGCATCGGAACAATTGGCATTATGGACGCCGACTCTGTCTCAACCGATAATCTGCAAAGACAGGTCGCTTTCAACACCGGCGACGTGGGTGCGCTTAAGGTAGACCGCGCGGCGGCCCTTTGCAGAAGCATCAACCCGCATGTAACCATCGAGGCGATGCCGTATAGGCTGACGGCGGAAAACGCCCTTCAGACCATCGCCCATTATGATATCGTGGCTGATGGGTCCGATAATTTCGCGACGCGCTATCTTGTTAACGACGCCTGCTATTTTGCCCAAAAACCGATGGTTTTTGCCGCGCTGGGCCAGCTTGATGGTTACGTATCCACCTTCCGGGCCTATGAGAAGGACAAGGATGGACGCCCACTGCCAAATTATCGCTGTCTTTTTCCCGAGCCGCCTCCACCCGGCACGGTAGCTAGTTGTGAGGAGGCCGGAGTCTTGGGGCCGGTTGCCGGTGTCATCGGCACACTTCAGGCCGTGGAGGTGGTGAAGGAAATCCTCGGTCTAGGCGAAAGCCTGGCGGGCCGGCTTCTCATCTATGATGCACTTGGGGCTCGATTCCAGATCATTGCCTTGAACTGGGATCCGGATAATGCGCTCACGGGACGCAACCCTAGCATTCGCGATCTTACGATCCATCACCGTTCTGCGGCCTGATGTTCATCCAACCGTAAGGCAAATACGCGAAAACGCCTTTGTTTCGCCCTATTACCAGCTGTCATCCCGGCCATGTCTTACAACCGCACAACTCCCGAAAGTAGCTGGAGGCATTGATGAAAAGGCCCTTGCCGCGCGCCATTTTGATGAGCCTGCTTTTAGCAGCCGCAGCGCCGAGTGGCTATGCCTGCACGAACACAGGCAGCTTCGAGCGGTGGCTTGGTGATTTTAAAATTGAAGTTCGCAAGCAAGGCATTTCGCCCCATGCGCTGTCTGCGCTTGACGGCGTGACGCTCGACCAAAACGTAATCAACAGCGATCGCCGGCAAAGCGTCTTCTCCCAGAGCTTTCTCGAGTTCTCGGATCGTATGGCGGCGAAGTACAGGATCGAGAAGGGCCATGCGCTGATCGGAAAATACAAGCCGGTCTTCGAACGGATAGAGCAGCAATTCGGCGTGCCGGCGCCGGTCATAGTCGCTTTTTGGGGCCTTGAGACCGATTTCGGCGCGAATAACGGTCATGGCTCGACCATACGCTCGCTCGCGACCCTGGCCTATGATTGCCGGCGGCCAGAGAAATTCCGCGCCGAGCTGCTCGATGCATTGCGCATCATTCAGCGGGGAGATCTTTCCCCCGAGGAGATGATAGGCCCTTGGGCCGGCGAGATGGGCCAAACACAGTTCGTGCCCTCTATCTATTACAGATACGGCATCGACTACGATGGCGATGGCAGAGCGGATCTAATCCATAGCGTACCGGACGTGCTCGCCTCATCGGCAAATTATCTCAAAGCTTTGGGCTGGCGCGTGGCCGAACCTTGGCTGAAAGAGGTGCGGGTGCCTGAGAGCATGGATTGGGCCGAAGCCGACCTTTCTGTCGAGCATCCGGTCAGCGATTGGGAGCGCAAAGGCGTGCGGATCGCTCAAGGCTCGGTCCCCGGCAATTTGGAGGCGTCGCTCCTGCTTCCTATGGGCCGGAATGGGCCTGCATTCCTGGCCTTCCACAACTTCAAGGTTTACTTGCAGTGGAACCAATCCCTCGTCTACTCGACAACGGCTGCCTATCTCGCGACCCGAATTGCGGGTGCGCCTCTGGTCAATCGCGGGCGGGGGGTGGTGTCATTCGGCTACGAGCAGACCAAGGAGCTCCAGCATCTGTTGAAGTCGCATGGCTATGATGTGGGCGAAGTCGATGGCAAGCTTGGGCTCGCCACGCGCGCCAGCGTCAAAAAAGTGCAGCAGAAGCTTGGGCTTCCAGCCGACTCTTATCCGACCCCGGAGCTGCTTACCCGGCTGCAATCGCGGTAGGGAGCGGGCCAATCACTAACCCAGGCCACCGTGAGACTTTTCCCCCATGTGGAGCAAAATGAGGGAACAATACCCACATTCCCGGCAGGCGTCGGCCAAGGGTTAGCGCACCTCCTCCGGAAGGGCTTAAGCCATGTCAGATCATGCCGAACGGAAACAGAAGACCGTGAAAGTTCCTGGCCCGGATCATCCCATCACCATTGAGCACAATCCGAGCCGGATCGTCGTCAAAGCCGGGGACCGCATAGTGGCCAACACACGCTAGGCACTGACGCTGCGCGAGGCGAACTACCCGCCCGTCCAGTACATCCCCCCGTAAGGACGTGGACATGACGCTACTCCAGCGAACACAGCACGCCACGTACTGCCCCTATAAGGGGGACTGCACCTATTTCAGCATCCCCGCCGGGGGTAACGGCTCGGTCAATGCGGTGTGGACCTATGAGAACCCTTATGAGGCTGTGGCGCCTATCAAGGGTTATCTTGCCTTCTACCCGGATCGTGTCGGCTCCATTGAGGAGAAGCCGGGAGACTGACAGCTTCTCCGTCAGGCTGGCACCGGCGGCGCGTTAAGCCGGTTCGACCCCGATTACAAGCTGTGGGTGCCTCGATCGCTATCGCCTTTCGATTCGCTTTTTAAGGAGATAACTAGAGGGTGCCAGACCGTGGACTCTGACAAGTAGACATGGGCTCCGGATTTAGGCGGGAATCTAATTCCAGCGAGGAGAATGATTTTCTTAAAATGGCGTTGCCAAAGAGCAACATCGGTAGGAAAGCAGTTTTGTTCGCGCGCCTGACGACTTTGGTCGCGTGCACTCAGGCTTGTTCGGCGTAGCCCGCGAAGCTAGGACGTAGCAATTTATTGATTCCCATACGTAAATTATTCATCGCACGGTGCGCCGTTGGGGCTGGGGCTGACATCTCCGGGTGTAGTCAACTCACTGGTATCGCTGATCTCGTGGCCTTTTCTCGCTTCGCTTGCAGCGTAGGGCGACTCTCCCGCAGCACTTCAACAAGTTTCTCTGAATCCGAAAAATGAAATATATTTCAAAGTGCTGGAGGCCGACTCAGATCGGCCGGGAAACGCGAGGAAACAGATATGGATATTACGGGCACGCTTAAATCTTGGATCGGTGCGCTGACGGACATCGGCTTGATGCTCCTGGCACTGGCCATTGTGGCTTCGCTCCTCATCGGGGGCAGTTTACCCTTCTTTGGCGGGGTCGTTGCAAACATCACCGCGCTTGTCAAAGACCTTGGCAGCAACGGCCTTGTCGGGCTGATTGTCTTGGGCATTATCGTGTGGCTGTTCTCAAAACGGTCGGTTGCGTAGGTTCCTTCTTCGGGGCGGGTAAACAACTCCGCCCCTATTGCTATCTCGGGGGAGGACGTAATGTTCTATCAGATAAAAAAAATAGGCTGGCTTACCGTTGAGACTGGCCTTCTTCTCATAGCGCTTTGCCTTGTTTTAAGTGTCATTCTCGGCCAAGAGAGCGGACCGTTCATTACTTCCGTCGCCGATAACGTCACGAAATTCACACAGGCCCTTCCTCCTGGCGTGACTGTTGGAGTGGCTATGCTTGCATTCCTCTTTTGGTTTGTAAAAGCTCGCACGCGCTGAACTGCCCCGCGCTTTCCTCTTGAGCCGCGGTTTGCCCCGCGAGAACGTGAGCGCTCGCACATACGGCGAGACGATTGTCCGCCTAACGAGCATGTAGCCGGGCAGCACGTCAGGCGTACTGTCTAAAGACCCAGACTGCCGGTATCATGAGAACGCTAAGAACAAGTGCGAAATGCAAATAGCGGTTTAAGACAGCGAGAAGAAGAGCCGGTACCGTCATTGTTAGAAATGGCAGGCCATCAATACTGAGGATAGCCCAGCCAAGGGACCGGCTGAGCGCCTCTTCTGAGCTGACTTGGCCGCTGGCGATAACAGTGACGACGATGATGAACGTAGCCGTCGCTTCAAGTCCGGTGATGACTAGCACCGCATGACGTGTCCACTTGTAACTCGTGTGGCTGGGGACATTGATGCACACGTGCTACCTCTATCGTTGAACTTGCCCATTAGGCTGCTGCTTTTGCCGCTAGCCTCTTATTGAACAATGGCTGCCTTAGCATCGGAAGACAAAATGGATCCGACCGCGCAGCATCGCGGTGGCCCCGAAGAAGATGTCGCAGGGCGCCATTGAAATCCGCATTCAAAAGTGGCCGGGCTTGGGAGCCGGTGCATGTCCACCGATGCTTCAGGGTCGCCACTGGCTCGCCTGCAAATGCCCCCTTACAGAAATAGGCATTTCGCGTGAAACGGCAGAGATAGGTGGACTGCAGGCCTTTCAAATGATCTAACTTATCCGCAGCGGGGTCCATGCGGCCGGTGATTTTTCGCATGAGGCATTGTGATGAGTTATTTTTTGTCGCGGTCTATTGTCCGATCCGGTTTTGGCGGCGGGTTGGGCGGGCGGCTTGGATGCTGGCTTTCTGAAAGGCTCTTTTCGCGTTTCTCAATCGCTGCACGCATAACGGCCATCACGCTGACACTGGCCGTGCCACTCAATCTCGTTATTGCCGCCGTCATATGGCGGCTATCCGAAGGGGCAAGAGAGACGCAACAAACAAGCTTGCTTTACACGGCGCGCTCAGTCGCCGCTGCGGTCGACGCCAAGCTTGGCGAGTACATGGATTTCGCGCAAGCGCTGGCGCGCTCTCCTGCCCTCGTTGAGGATAACCTTGAAGGTTTCGAGGCCGAGGCGCGACGCGCCTTCACTACCCCAGACGCCTTGGTCATGGTCGCAGACCTTGAAGGCCAGCAACTTATCAACACTGTGAAGCAGCCGGGCCAACGCCTTCCGGTCCGCGGTCCTGTGCCCTTTGCCGTGCAAAAGCGTGCGTTCGAAACGCGGTCAACTGTCATTACCGGTGTCCGCCTAGGGATAGTTTCTCTGGACTGGATCATCAGCATCGAAGTTCCAATCTTCAAAAATGGGCAACCCTTCCGCGCCCTTTCCGTGGCCGTAAGGGTAGAATCCTTCTTTCGCCTGCTCAATGCTCAGCAGATGCCCGAGGGATGGCTTGCCTGCATTTTTGATCACCAGGGCCGCTTCGTCGCGCGCGTGCCGGGCCATGAGCGGAACGTTGGACACCTTGCTCCCGAAGGTTTCCTGAAGGTCAAGGACCAGGACGGAATATTCGAGTTCCTCTCAGCTGAAGGCATTCCGATCATGACAGCCAACACCCACTCCGCGGCGAGCGGCTGGCCGGTTGCTATTGCCGTCAAAAAGGCGGAAATGCAGGCAGCAGCCTGGACCACTATCCGATGGGCAACAATCCTTGGTGGCAGCTTTTCAGTTCTCAGTCTGATGTTCGCCGGGGCGATCGCACGTAGCATCACTGGTCCCATCGAAAAGCTTCGTCAGAAAGCCGGCGTGCTGCTGGCTGAGCCCGCGCCCTTGATGCGGCCGGTAGGACCTCCCGAAGTTCGCGATCTCTGCCAGGCTCTAAAGGAGTCAGCGGCTAGGCGCGATCGAAGCGATCGGGCCCTGCGCGAGAGCGAAGAAAAGCTTCGGTTGGCCTTGGACGCGGCCGAGCTGGGAATTTGGCGCTGGGATGTTGGTAAGGGCGCCAAAGAGATGCACTGGGATAGCCGCTGCAGGGCGCTTTTTGGTGTTTCTGACGATGCCTGCGTGACTTACGAAAGCTGGGCCAATTGCATTGTGCCTGAGGACAGGGCTCGAACCGAAGCCAATGTCGCCCGTGCTCTCGATCCTGACGACCCTCATGACGAAACCGTATGCGAGTATCGGGTCCGGCACCCCGATGGGAAGGTGCTCTGGCTCTATTCGACAGGCCGGGTTTTTTTCGAGCCGGATGCTGAGTCTACCTCCGGGCGGCGTGTGGCCTTCAAATCGGGGGCCATTCGTGACGTCACAAAGGTCCATTTAGCGGAGGCGGCGCTGCGCGAGAGTGAGCAGCGGTTGCGGCTTTCCAATGAGGCGGCAGGCATTGGCACCTTCACCATCGATCCCGAATCCGGTTGCGTCCATTATTCGCCAGAGCTCGCTGCCATGCTCGGTTTTCCAGGAGTTACAATCACGAAGATCGAGAATGCGTTTGCGCGCGTGCACCGGGACGATCTCTACAGCTTCCGGATACAGTACCAAGCGGGCCTAAGCGGAAGGGGCGCGGGTCAGATAAGAGCAGACTTCCGGTTCGTGCGGCCAGGTGGCGAAATCCGCTGGATGACCTGGGCCGGCCGCGTTCACTTCCGAGACGGACCATCTGGCCGACGACCGTTCCGGATCGACGGTGCTTGTGTGGATATTACCGACCGAAAGCGCACGGAGGAGGAGCTGCGAAAGAGTGAAGAGCGGTTCCGCGGCGTTTTCGAGAATGCAGCCACCGGCATCGCCATTACTGACATCGAGGGAGGGTTCCAGTCGTGCAATCCAGCCTACTCAAGAATGATAGGCTATTCCGAACAGGAGTTTCGCCAGCAACCTTTGTCCACGTTTATGCACCCTGAAGATCGGGACGCGAATGTCTTACAATGCAAGCGGTTGGCGGCACAGGAGATTGCATCCTTTGAAATCGTCAACCGCTATCTGCGCAAGGATGGCAAGGCCTTATGGGTGGACAAGCATGTATCCTTGTTGCGAGACTCCGCTGGACAGCCAAGTCACATAATTGTGCTCGCAATGGACATCACGGAGCGCAAGCGTCAGGACGATCAAATCCGTCTTCTCATGCGTGAGGTGAATCATCGCTCTAAAAACATGCTCTCACTTGTCCAAGCAGTGGCTCGCCAGACGCTTGCCGCAAATCCGGAGGATTTCCTTGAGCGCTTCGAAAAGCGCGTGGAAGCGCTAGCGGCGAACCAGGACTTGCTTGTTAAGAACGCATGGAAGGGGGCGGGCCTGGATGAAATTGTCCGGTCCCAGCTCGCACCTTTCGAAGATTTGATCGGCACCCGGATCGAGGTTCGAGGGCCACCAGTTTTTGTTTCCGCCTCCGCCGCTCAGGTCATTGGCATGGCTTTGCATGAGCTTGCCACCAATGCCGGCAAATACGGAGCCCTTTCCGGCAGTGATGGCAGGGTTGAAATCGCGTGGCGCATTCAGCGTGATGATGCCTTTGTCATGAGCTGGCGTGAAGAGTGCGCGCATCCGATTACGGCACCTTCCAAGTTGGGTTTTGGCTCGTCGGTTATTTCAAGCATGGCCGAGATGAGCCTTGGCGCCAAAGTGGAACTCAATTTTCCTGCTACGGGGCTCGTCTGGCAGCTCAGCTGCGCAGCTGCAGAAATTTCGGATGGCGATGTTCGATCTAGGCCATCAGGCGAAACCGAAGGAATAGCCGGGGACAGCACCCTTACCACCCAGCGCCCACGCATTCTCGTTGTGGAAGACGAGGCTGTTGTCGCAATCGAAATCGCTCGGGTGCTCACCGAGGCTGGGTTTGATATCGTGGGTCCGGCAAGAGGGGTCTCCACTGCCATGGAGCTTTTAAAGCGGGGCGATTGCCATGCCGCTGTACTCGATATCAATCTCGGTAGCGAGACCTCGGAAGCGATCGCGACTGCACTAAAAGCGAGTACGACGCCGTTTGTGGCCCTGTCGGGATATGCCCGGAATGAGTATCCGCCGGTGTTCGCGGATGCACCCGCACTCATGAAACCGTTGCGGCCGCAATTACTCGTTGCGGAGCTGAGAAAGTGCATTGAGGTCAACGAGAACGAATCTCTTGAGCGGGCTTAGCTGCACCCGGAGCGGCGGATGCAAAATTGAATCGGCACGCGCCTTGAGTCTTGTTTAATCGCATCGCGTTATCCGAAAACCGCTCACACTTTTCGGCGCGATGCTTCTATCTAGGCCGCGCCGAAGGTTTCGACCAGCCGGCCGCAAAGCCAAAACTCGCCTTCCACGATCATCCCGGGGCGTAATGGCTCATTTAAAACAGTATCGTCTGCGACGAGATCGAAAGTGCCACCGGCCGTGCCGATCAGCGCCCACTGAAAGTCCTGTCCGGTTTCAGGATTGCGGCGGCGCTCAGTTTTCTGTACCTCGCCCGTCAAAAAGGCGCGGGCTGGCGCGCGGAAATCCTCAGCCTCCGGATCGAGGAAAATGATATCGCCAGATCCGCCGCCGCCTACGAAAAGGCCGCTCGCCAAAAAGGACCGCGGCGTGAACTTGACATTCTTACCGGCCTGACCTGCCTGGAACGCCGTCTCGTTTTCGAAGACCGCGAGTTCATGGGGAAATGCCACAATCTGGGCGATCGCCATGAACGGTACCGGCATGCCCGCAAAGCGTGCGAAATCGACGACGTCTATCAATGCGATAGTCGGGCCAAGCTCGACATAAAACGCACCTTCGAAGTGATTATCATTGGGGCGCTGACGCATGGCGCGCACGCGGATGGGCGCGCGCCCTTCGCCCTCGAAAAATGGAGTAATACCAACGGCGACATATGGGTCGGTACCAGTGTCCTGCGCAGCCGCCTTTTGCATATGTACCCAAAGCTCCGATCCCACGGGAGAACGGAGCCTATGGTAATACCCGGCAGGGCAGGGCTGCTTCTCGCCGCCCTTTTCCAATAGATTGTTGACGAGCACGGACAGCGCTTCCGCCGAGTTCGCCTTGAATCCAATGACACTGAAGTGGTCCGCCATCACCCCGCATCTCCCTCGATACCGTTTTCGAAGAATAAACTAAAATTGCCCGTTCTTGTTCATCTCTTTCACAATGGCCTCTCCCATTTGGGACGTAGACACTTGCGTCATGCCATTCTGCATAATGTCAGCCGTTCGAAGCCCGTTGCTCAAGACACCTGCGATTGCCGCATCGAGGAGGCCCGCTTCCGCGTCCATGCCGAAGGAGTAGCGCAGCGCCATGCCAAAGCTCGCGATGGTCGCGATCGGATTGGCGATGCCCTTCCCGGCGATATCTGGGGCGCTGCCATGCACAGGTTCGTAAAGCGCAGGCCGCCGCCCGCTCGCATCCTTCGCGCCAAGCGAAGCCGAAGGAAGCATGCCGAGGGAGCCCGTTGCCATCGCTGCCTGGTCCGACAGGATATCGCCGAAAAGGTTATCGGTGACGATCACGTCGAACTGCTTCGGCCATCTCACCAACTGCATGGCGCAATTGTCGGCCAGAATGTGCGTCAGCTCGACATCGGGATATTCCGCATGAACACGGCTGACGACAGCGTTCCAGAGCACGCCGGTTTTCATGACATTGCGCTTCTCAGCGGAGGCGACTCGCTTCTTTCGAGCCTTGGCAAGCTCGAAGGCAACCCGCCCAATGCGCTCGATTTCATGATCGGTGTAAATCTGGGTGTCGACGGCGCGCTTCTCGCCGCTTTCCAGTGTCACGATCTCTTTCGGCTCTCCGAAATAAACGCCACCGGTGAGTTCGCGCACGATCATCAGATCGAGCCCCTCCACCACGTCGCGTTTGAGGCTGGAAGCATCCGCCAGCGCCGGATAACATAAAGCCGGCCGCAAGTTGGCGAACAGATCCAGCTCCTTGCGAAGCCGCAAAAGGCCAGCCTCGGGGCGGTTCGCATAGGGCACCTTGTCCCACTTGGGACCACCGACTGCGCCCAGAATGACGGCATCCGCGGCCTTGGCCTTCGCCATCGCGGCATCGCTAATGGCCTCGCCATGGGCATCGTAGGCGCAGCCTCCAACAAGGTCTTCCTCAACCTGGAAACTGGCGCGCCCTGCTTTCTCAAACCAAGCGATCACACGCCTGACTTCGGCCATGACTTCCGGGCCGATGCCGTCGCCGGGAAGAAGAAGCAGCTTTTTTGGTGTCATGAACGGAAACAGGGCCGAAGGGCTGGTTGCGTTTCGTCGCCAGCAATAGCGCTGGACCCGTATATTAAGTTAAAACACAGCGTGTAGCGCAAATCACGCGCTTCGTGAGAGCTCTGCACAACTTTTGCGGTGTTTGCCACGAAGGTGCTAATTGGGTTCGTTTCGTAATTTGGGAGATGGGGAGCGAGCGGCTGGACAGGAAGACTGCTATGAGCGCATTCGGCTCATTCACTTACATCGTCGTGGGCGCCGGCTCGGCAGGCTGCGTGCTGGCGAACAGGCTCAGCGCAGATCCTCGCAATAGGGTTGCGCTGTTGGAGGCCGGCGGTCACGCCAATCACCTGTGGGTGCATATCCCCGTCGGCTACCTTTATTGCATGGGCAATCCCAAGATGGATTGGCGCTACAAAACGGAAGCCGAGCCCGGTCTTAATGGGCGGGCATTGAATTACCCGCGCGGGCGCCTGCTGGGCGGATGCTCCGCCATCAACGGCATGATCTATATGCGTGGTCAGGCCGCTGACTATGATCACTGGCGCCAGCTTGGGCTTAACGGTTGGGGCTGGGACGATGTCCTCCCCTACTTCAAAAAGCCGGAAGACTATGCAGGCGGCGCCGACGAAATCCACGGAGCCGGCGGTGAGTGGCGCGTGGAGGATCAGCGCCTGCATTGGCCGATTCTCGACGCGGTTCAGGAGGCCTGCAAGGAGGCCGGCATCCCGAAAATCAAGGATTTCAATCGCGGCGATAATTTCGGCACCGCTTATTTCAAGGTTAATCAGCGCCGTGGGCTGCGGGTGACTGCTGCCAAGGCCTTTCTCGATCCCATTCGCGGGCGCAAAAACCTGAAAATCTTCACGGACGCACAGGTAAAGGCTATCGATTTCGAAAGCAAGCGCGCTTCAGGCGTGCGCTTTTTTCGCGACGGCGAAGAGACAACGCTTCGCGCCGAAGGTGAGATTATCCTCGCAGCCGGAGCCATTGGGTCGCCTCAGATCCTGCAGCTCTCGGGCATCGGCCCCGGGGATCTTCTCAGTCAGTTCGGCATCCCGATTGTCGCCGAAAGCCCCAATGTCGGGGAGAATCTGCAAGACCATCTGCAGCTCCGCATGATCTACAAGATCAAGAATGCAGTAACGTTGAATGCGCGCGCGGGGTCTCTTTTCGGCAAAGCTCTTATTGGCGCGGAATATGCCCTGAGACGATCCGGTCCCATGTCCATGGCGCCGAGCCAGCTAGGCATCTTCGCGAAGTCGGGGCCGGAATTCGCCACCGCTAACCTCGAATATCACGTCCAGCCTCTCTCACTGGACAAGTTCGGGGAGCCGCTTCACAGCTTCCCGGCCATTACCATGAGCGTGTGCAATTTGCGGCCTGAGGCGCGGGGGCACGTCCGAATCAAAAGTGCTGATTATCGCGATCATCCCGCAATCCAGCCGAATTATCTCTCGAAGGAGGCGGACAAGCGGGTGGCGGCCGATGCGATCCGGCTGACACGCAGGATTATCCAGACGAAAGCGCTAGCGCGCTACATGCCGGACGAGTATTTGCCTGGGCCACATTTCCAAGCGGACGAGCAGCTCGCGAAGGCGGCGGGAGACATCGGGACTACCATCTTTCACCCCGTAAGCACGTGCCGCATGGGCGCGGACGAGTGCTCAGTCGTGGACGGCAGTTTGCGGGTGCGCGGCGTAAGCAATCTTCGGGTTGCCGATGCCTCCGTCATGCCAACGATCACCTCCGGCAATACCAACGCTCCGACGATCATGATCGCTGAGAAGGCCAGCGATATGATTCTTGCCAGCTCTTGAGACCCGGAGCGCCGCCTCCGGAACTGGATGGAGCTTCATCGGTATGACGTAGCGATGTGGTAACTTTCGATGAGAGAGATTTCTTCACGTAAAGGATCGGGCCGTGCCAAATGCTTCCATCAAAGGTGCAGAGCTTCTGGTCAAGGCGCTCGAAAATGAGGGTACCGATCTCATTTTCGGATTACCTGGCGAGGAGAATCTCGACTTCCTCGAAGCTCTTCGGACCTCCAAAATCAAACTGGTGGTGACGCGCCATGAGCAGGCGGCCGCGTTTATGGCCGCCACTTATGGACGGCTCACGGGACGGCCCGGCGTCTGCTTCAGCACACTCGGCCCAGGCGCAACAAACCTTATAACCGGCGCCGCCTATGCCCTGCTTGGCTCGATGCCCATGGTCATGATCACCGGCCAGAAGCCTGTTCTGCAAAGCCGGCAAGGCCGCTTCCAGATTATCGACACCGTCGCGGCCATGAAGCCGATCACCAAATCTGCGAAGCAGATCATCGATGCGCGAAACATCCCGGCTCAAGTCCGGGACAGTTTTCGCATCTCGCTTGAAGAGCGCCCGGGGCCGGTGCATCTCGAATTGCCGGAGGACATCGCCGAGCAGCGCCTTTCAGATTATCGCCTGGAGCCGGTGATCCCGAGCTTTCATCCGGTCGCACCCGATGCGGCCGTGAATGCTGCCGCAGACCTCATCGCAAAATCAAAGCATCCACTCGTCATGATCGGTGGCGGGGCCAACCGCCCAGGCCTCGCGCCCACGCTCTCAGCCGCTGTGCGGGCGCTGGGCATACCGTTTTTCAATACGCAAATGGGCAAGGGCGCAGTCGACGGAAATTCGGACCTCTTCCTCGGTACCGCAGCGCTTTCGGAGGGGGACTATCTGCACACGCTGATCGCAGACGCCGACCTGATCGTGGCCATCGGCCACGATACCGTGGAGAAGCCGCCGTTCATCATGGTGAACGGCAGGCCGCAGGTGATCCACGTCGATTTCAACCCGGCCGATATCGACCGCGTCTATGCTCCCGAGCTCGAAGTTGTCGGAGAAATTGGCGACTCGGCCGGTAGGCTCGCGCGAGCACTGCAAGGACATTCGTTTGATGCTGCATTCTTCCTCGAGAGGCGCGGCGAGCTGATGGCGCATATCGCGGAAAGAGCAGACGACCCAAGCTTCCCCATCCTGCCTCAGCGTCTCGTCGCCGATGTTCGCAAAATTATGCCTGATGACGGAATACTCTGTCTCGACAATGGCATGTACAAGATCTGGTTCGCCCGCAATTACCGCACGCACATCGCCAACACGATCCTTCTCGACAATGCACTTGCCAGCATGGGGGCAGGGCTGCCTTCGGCGATTGCGGCCGCGCTACTCTATCCCAACCGGCGCATCATGGCTGTCTGCGGCGATGGCGGCTTCCTTATGAATTCACAAGACCTTGAGACAGCAATCCGGCTCGGCGTGAATCTGGTCGTGGTGATCGTCGAAGATCATGGCTATGGCATGATCAAATGGAAGCAGGCTGATTATGGTTTCGCCGATTTCGGCCTTTCGTTCGGCAATCCGGACTTCGTCGCTTATGCAGCCGCTTATGGCGCTAAAGGCACGCGCGTCTCATCCGCTGACGGCCTCGCTCCTGCGCTAGAGGCCGCGTTCAAGGGCGGCGGCGTGCATCTGGTTGTGGTTCCGATTGACTACTCTGAGAATAAGCGCGTGTTCATCGACGAGCTGGCTCATATCCCAAAGCCAGCCCATTCTTGATAGGGGCCTGCGCCCTCAAAGACACGTCCTAACAAGAATAGGCGCCTTAAGGAAGCTCGAACTTCTTCATATTTCGAACATTGAGATCTGCACAATCGAAGCAAGACCGATCGTTGCTGCAGTGTATCCTTGCGTTAGTAAGTTAAGTAACTCTCTAAGATCGCGGTCATGAGATTGAAATCAGAAAAAAGTGTTCGTCTCCGTCACAAATCACGTGCAGACAAAAAGAAGAATGCTTTAGCCGCCGTCCTTGCGTTCTGCGCATTTTCGTCACCCGCAACAGCAGAGGTTTTTCTGTCGCGCTACGCCGTTAGCGTTGACGGCCTGCATGTGGGCGAGGTGACAACTCAAACGGTTCTGGATGCGAAGCGGTACAAAGTTGGCATATTCGCCGATGTCGGCGTCTTGCTTTCCTCCACACAAATTCGCGGAGAGGCATCCGGTATCCGGTCAGGAGCGAAGCTGACACCGGAACATTTTCAGATCGCCATGTCCGGTGGCGACCAGGGAACCATCGACATCAATTTCGCAAATTCGACAGCGGCAGCCGCAAACGGTGGTGCCCGGCTGAAAGGCTTCTTCGACCCGTTGTCGGCGCTCCTGGCGGCTTCCCTGAAGCCGGCATCACCCTCCAATCAGCCCTGCAACTTGCAGACACGCGTTTTCACTGGACGCGAACGCTTGAACCTGAGTCTGCATCCCAAAGCGGAACAGCCTGCACCGGGCGAAGTCACTCGTGTTTTCTGTCAGGCTATCCTGTCTCCTGTGGAGGGGAGCGCGAGCGGGCAAGAGAAACTGAAGTGGGAGATCATGTTTACGAAGGTTCCCAAGCCGCACTTTTGGCTGGTCGAGCACATATCGTTTCCGGCGGAAAATAAAACGGTAACGATAGACCGCGCCGAAACCTCAATTTCAGGGTCTTAGCCTAGCGCCTGTCGGATTGTCGCGGAAGGAAAGGCTGTCATGACGGAGCCGGCCCGACAAGTATCCGGCATCTTCCTGGAAGCGCCGCAAAGAACAGGCGCTAACAATGCCGTGATTTAATTCAAATATTTATGAATGGAAATTCTAGGAACAGCTCCCTTCATGACTCGTTAGCGATCTAAGGATCGATCGCAATGTACCGTCCCAACAACAAGGGTAATCGCTATGAACATGAAGAGAATCACAGCGGGGTTTGCATCCGCAGCCCTCGGAGGATTGGTTTTCAGCTCTGTTGCCTTGGCTCAGTCTTATGGCGTCGGACCTGAATGTGAATTTGGCAGCAGCTACGATGCCGCGCATCAGCGCTGTGTGTATAATCACGCGCGGAGATTTGATCACGACGGATGGGCCTACCGCGAGCAGCGGCTGTATCGCGCACCGCGGGAAGACCAAGGCGCAATTCGCAATTAAAAAAGCCTCCAGCTTTGAAGCTGAAGGCGTTGGGCAGTAATTATTCAGGGAATTTACGGCGCCGGTCTCTATAAGGACCGGTGTGCCCGCCCCAAAACCTTCGCGTCTTGGGGCGGACTTTCACTTAGCTTAGAAGTGATAGCGGCCTATGATCATCGGTGTGTTGGCGATAGTACCTGGGAGATCAGCGGCGTTGTTGCCGAACTTGTTCAGCCAATATTCGTATCCGACGCCAACATCAAACTTGTGGGCCGCGCCAAAGTAGCTGCCGGCATCCAGCATCAACTCAGCCTGTGTGTGAAATTCGCCCACGGTTGTGCAATTGGTCGGGTGGCTGAAGGACGGCCCATACAAATAGCAAGCTTGGTTGCCCTTGGGCGCGATATAGTTCGCATACCCTTGGAAGGTCAAAGGGGCCCCGGTGAACTTGAGGGGAAAACGCCACCCCGTTTCGATATCGAACGACTCGAAATCTTGATAGAGGTTCGCGAAGGCATTGTGGTTGCGCTCCGCGTAGTAATCGACCGCGGCGCGGACCTCGCCTCCCCATAAACTGAGCACGATTTGAGGACCGACCACGAAGGACCTCTTCTCGGCACTGAAGGGATCGTTTTTGGTGTTCCAATCTCCGCCTATGTTGAGGCCGTAGTCCTTGATAATACCATAGCTGGTGTTTGTTCCAGTAACCCCACCGTAGCTGAAATATCTACGGTAAACAGCGTAGACTTCGGTGGCGCCTCCCGTTCCGCAGCAGCCAGAACCATTATGTGCTTCAACTGGGTCCTTGCCCGTCGAGAAGAGCGTGTCGATATTGAGGAAGTTACTGCCCCATTTGTCGGTATTGAAGTGGATGAACTCCAAAACGCCCTTTTCGATGTCGCCAGCGGCGTTGCCAGGCTGACATTCTCCGCAGTTTACACCCGGCTCCTTGAAAGCCGTGCCATAGCGGAAGCCAATTGAATCGTCGACAAAGTATGCAGCCGGTGGTGGTCCGTCCTTATAACCCCCGCCGCCGTCACCGCCCGAACTAAGGTCGGCCGCAAACGCTGACCCCGATATGGCGGCAGCTCCAAAGAAGCTCGCGACAGCAAGCTTCGCACCCAAAGTGCGTATCTTCATTGTATCCCCCAATCCCAACGCGCTCAGCCAAGCGCGTTCTGCTCACACAAATGCCCACTCAGATTTTCAACCTAAGTTCCCGCTTATTTGAGGGAACATCAGGGATCGGGTCAACGCCAATGGAGGGATGAGTTGTACAGGTTAAATCCGTGTAACCGAAGCGCAGCACTTGCTCAAAAATGCAACAGTGATTCGGGATTTGGGCGGGTTCCTGCTTAAAAAGAATGCCCTCATCGGCGAAGGCATCTGCCTAAATATTGAGCGACGGGCACCAAATAGCTGTAGCTTGAATTTGCTCTCCAAAAAGTTGTGGCAGATACAATAGATAGAATTACAGATCGCGCTGCCGCGCGGCGGGAGCAGCTTAGGCGTCATCAAGCGCTAAACCGCCAGCTTCTGCTCCGAGGTCGCGGGCCCACGCAAGCATTTTGCTGGCTCGTTCCGTCAGGCCAGAGGCAAGGCTCCCCAGATATTCTGAAGAGATGGGATGTAAAGCGAACAGGCTTTACTAAAGACTTGTCTACAAATTGGTTAAATTGCCTTGACTGACTTTGGCTCTTCGTTGGTCCGCAAGCTCTACGATAGCTCCGTGCAAGTTTTGCGGGAGTGTCGCAGCGTGTTGTTTCTATTGCGTCTCTTCTTTTGGATTATGCTGATTTGTTTGCTACTTCCAAGTTCACAAGATGACAATCGCCGGCTGCTCACTTCTGCCGGGCGCACTGTAAGCGACATGCAAGGCTTTTGCTACCGGAACCAGGATTTTTGCGCCGATGCTAGCACCACGGGTAGCTTGATTGTCTCCAAATTGCGGAATGGAGCTGCACTGATCGAGGCTTGGCTTTCCAACACGGGAACGAACTTTAAGGCAAGCAACGACGGCCAAGCCTTTTACGCTCCCCGGCGCGGCGATCCCTGGCGCCGGCGCCCCGGTGGCGACGGCATAACGCAACCGCCCACGCTGGTGCCGAAGTGGCAGGACAGCCTGAGCCGCACAGATAGGCAGGTGCCTTGGCATGGACCTCGCGATTTAGCGGAGCGTAATTTTTGACTTTATGCAGAGCTACAATATAAACATATGCAATTGTAAGCCTGACCAGGACATTTTTGTCTGGACTATAAATTTTATAATACAAAAGGTAGCGAGGCTGAGTGATCAATTTAATGGTCAAGACTCTTGGAGGATTGATCCATATAGTGGGCGAATTCGCTTCCGCTAATGTTTTTGCGGGTGAAGTTTCGCCTGCCGAGGTGAACTAACGCTTTCCTCCGAAAATCATAAGGGCAAATTCACGAACCAACCGTCCTCACTGAAAATTCCGCCCCTTCGGCAATACCTTCGTAAGCGAGCCTTTACCACGCCGTTGTTTGCCGCGCGGATCGTCTCCGCCATGTTTGACGTGATCGGTGGGAGACAGAAAAACATCTGTGCCGCCATGCTTTTCGCTGAGGCCGGCAAGATGGGCGCTCAAATCGATGAGCTCTCTTGCCACCACATGAACGACCCCCTGCTCGCTCTGCAGCGTGCCACGCACACCAAGCAGCCGCGCCGCCAGCACGGTTCGCCGGTAGCGTTCAAAAGTCTTGGGCCAGGTGATGATGTTGGCGATGCCGGTTTCATCCTCGAGCGTCGAGAAGATCACGCCGTTGGCGCTGCCCGGCCGCTGCCGGATCAGCACGATGCCCGCTACCTTCACCATGCGGTTTGCAGGCAAGATGGCGAGCTTCTTGGTTTTCACATAGCCTCGCCTTGCAAATTCCTCCCGCAGCAACGCCATGGGATGCGCCTTGAGCGACATGCGCACCGTTGCGTAATCGGTCAGGACATGCTCGCCAAGCGGCATGGCCGGTAGGTAAACGGCCGGTTCGTTCGGGATCGCCGGAGCCTCAGTAAAGATCGGGAGGTCCTGAGACCGCCGGCCGGGCGTGCCGGTCTCGCGGTAACGAGCCACGGCCCAGAGCGCCTGCCGCCGGTCGAGACCGATCGAGCGGAAGACATCGGCCTCGGCGAGGAGCTGCAAGGCCGGCACATTTAGCCCGGTCCGCCGCGCAAATTCCTCAAGCGAGGCGAATGAGAAATCGCCCCTTGTCCGCATGATGGCCTCGGCATCTTTCTGCGCGAGGCCTTTGACCTGCCTGAAGCCAAGACGCAGGGCGCGGCCGGGCTGGTCTTCTCTTACATTTTCCTGTTCGCGCGATTCGAGCGTGCAATCCCAATCGCTGTGATTGATATCGACGGGCCTTGCTTCGCCGCCATGATCGCGGAAATCGCGCACGATCTGGGCCGGGGCGTAGAAGCCCATAGGCTGCGAGTTGAGCAGCGCACAATCGAAGACGTCCGGGTAGTGGCATTTGAGCCAGCAGGAAACATAGACCAAGAGCGCAAAGCTTGCCGCATGGCTTTCGGGAAAACCATATTCGCCGAAGCCCTCGATCTGCCGGAAGCAGCGCTCGGCGAAATCCTCGTCATAGCCATTCGCCTTCATGCCCTCAATCAACTTGGTGCCGAAAGCATGGATGGTGCCGGTATGGCGGAAGGTGGCCATGGCGCGGCGCAGGCGGTCGGCTTCTTCGGGCGTAAAGCCCGCCGCCACAATCGCGATCTTCATCGCCTGTTCCTGAAACAGCGGCACGCCAAGCGTCTTGCCGAGCACCGCCTCAAGCTCCTTGCTTGGATAATGCACAGGCTCAAGATTCTGCCGCCGCCGCAAATAAGGATGCACCATATCGCCCTGGATGGGACCCGGGCGCACGATTGCGACCTCGATGACAAGATCATAGAAGCAGCGCGGCTTGAGCCTTGGCAGCATCGACATCTGCGCGCGGGACTCGATCTGGAAGACGCCCACCGTGTCCGCCTTGCAGATCATGTCATAAACGGCTTCGTCGCCTTGGGGGATGGCCGCGAGTTCTTTAGTGACGCCGTAATGCTGTTTTAGAAGCTCGAAGGCTTTGCGGATGCAGGTCAGCATGCCGAGCGCTAGCACATCGATCTTGAGGAGACCGAGCGCATCGAGATCATCCTTGTTCCACTCGATCATGGTGCGCTCTTCCATGGCGGCATTTCCGATCGGCACCACGCTGTCGAGCCGGCCTTTGGTGATGACGAACCCGCCCGTGTGCTGGCTTAAGTGCCGCGGGAATCCGATCAATGTCCCTGCCAGATTGAGCGCGAGCTGCAAGGTGCGGTCAGAGGGATCAAGCCCGATCTCCTTTAAGTGCGCGGAAGGAATGCCTTGCGAGGACCACCCCCAGACCGTGCCGGAGAGCGCACCGATCATATCCTCGGAAAGGCCGAGCGCCTTACCAACCTCGCGGATGGCGCTTTTGGCCCGATAGGTGATGACGGTGGCGACGATGCCGGCGCGGTCGCGGCCATATTTGTTATAGACATATTGCATCACCTCTTCGCGCCGTTCGTGCTCGAAATCGACATCGATATCGGGCGGCTCGCGGCGCTCCGCCGAGATGAAGCGCTCGAACAAGAGATCGATCTCGGCTGGATTGACAGCTGTGATGCCGAGGCAGTAGCAGACGGCCGAATTCGCGGCAGAACCGCGGCCCTGGCAAAGGATTTGCTTTGACCTCGCGAAGCGCACGAGATCGAACACCGTCAGGAAATAGCGGGCATAGTCGAGCTGCTCGATCAGCGTGAGCTCATGCGCGATCTGTGCTTTGACTTTCCCGGGCAGCCCTCCCGGATATCGTTCTGCAGCACCTGCCCAGACATGCGAGATCAAAGCCTCTTGCGGCGAGGCAAAAGGCTCGTAAGGCTCATCGGGATAGTCGTAGCGCAGCTCGTCGAGCGAAAATCGGCAGCGGCTTGCGATCTCAAGCGTGCGCGTGACCGCATCTTCATAGCGGCGATAGAGGCGTAAGATCTCTTGAGGCCCTTTCAGGTGCCGTTCGGCATTCGCCTCAAGGCGGTAGCCGGCCCCAGCGATGGCGCAATGCTCGCGGATGCAGGTCAGCACATCCTGCAAGGCTTTGCGCGAAGGATCGTGGTAGAGGCAATCGCCAACCGCGACGAGCGGCGTTCGCGTTTCTTGCGCTAGGTCTCTAAGCGCCGCGAGCCGTCTCGCATCATCGCCGTCAAAGAACAGCGCGGCACCGAGATAGACCGAGCGAGGAGAGTGTTTCGCGAGGGCTTTGAGATGATCGATGAATTCGCTTGCCGGTTCCTCCGCACCCGGCAGCGCGATGAAGGTCTGCCCCTCGCCGAATACGAGAATATCCTTGAGATCGAGATAGCACTCGGCCTTGGCCCCGCGCAGATTGCCGGTGGTCAGCAACTGACACAGCCTGCCATACGCGGCGCGATCGGAGGGAAGGCAGGCGATCTCGACACCGTTTTGCAGGACAAGGCGCGCGCCGGTAATGAAGCGGACATTATTGGCTCTCGCAACCTGATGGGCGCGCACCACGCCAGCAAGGCTATTGCGGTCCGTGAGTGCAATGGCAGCAAGCCCCTGCGCCTGTGCCGCCGCAATGAGTTCTTCCGGATGCGAGGCACCGCGCAAGAAACTGAAATTGCTCGCCGCAACAAGTTCCGCATAAACGCTCATGGAAACAGCCCATGCAGATACCAGCATGGCGCGTTGCCTTGGCCATAGAGACCTTCGCGATAGAGCCAGAAGCGGCAGCCGGTCTCATCCTCGACCCTGTAATAATCGCGGGTTTGGTATTTCTCCTGATTGTTTGGCCACCATTCCGGCGACAGGCGCTCCGGGCCCTCGGCCTTGGTGACGCGATAGGTGACGCGCCGCCAGGTAAAGCGGCGCGGAGGATAATCGGGAACCGCGGCGAGCACCGTTACCGGCTCTGCCTCAGGCAGCAGCAAGAGCGGTCTTTGGCGGCGAAGCAGCGGACGCGATGCGGCTTTCTCTAAGACCGGTACGCTTCTCACAGCGCGCTCCGGGATATGGCTTTCCCGGAAATCAAATCGCGTGACAGCTTCGCTGCTGAGCCTTGCCGTGAGCCTGTCGAGCAGGCTTGCGAGACCCTCCTCCTGTTCCAGATTTAACGCGCTACCGCCATCAAACGCCGATTGCTCGCCGTTTAGCGGTTCCATCCGCGCCGCATAAAGTGCAGCCGCATCGAAAGCGAGCGTGTCATCAAAGCGGCTTTCGAGCCGTGTGAATTTCTCCCGGAATAGCCGCAGCACGTGATCGCTCTTATGGCTTGGCCTAGCGAGTGCGACGGAGATTTTGGAGGTACCGCCTTGCGTATCATAGAAGCCGAGCGTGTATCGTCTGGCGCCTTTGCCATGATGTTCCAATTGAGCAGTGACGTCTCTCGCGAGATGGCCGGTTACATAAAGGAGGCTGTCGAGCGAGCTGACCGGTTCGGCGAAGTTTCGATGCGCGGCATAAACCGTCTCCAGCTGCAAAGGCGATAGCGGTTCGCCCTGCTTGCCGAGTACCTGATCGAGACGCAAAAGAATGCCGGGACCAAGTCTCGCGCGCAGCGTTTCGCGCGGCAAATCAAACAGTTGGCCAATCGTGCCCAGGCCGAGACGCTTGAGGAGCGTACAATCGCTTTCCTCAATCCGCAGTCCCTTGACTGGCAGGCCCGCGATGAACCGCGCCTCTTCGCCCCCCGGAACCACGATCCCGTTCGCAGCGCCAAAGCGCGCCAGAGCCCAGGCCGCCCCCAAGGTCCCGGCCATCGCGCCACGAGCTGTAAAGCGAAGATGATCAAGCCTCCGGATCAGATCGTCGAGCAGCAGTTGCTCGCCGCCAAGGAGATGGCAGGCGCCAGTGACATCGAGCGCAATGCCGCCGGTGCCGTTCGGCGCTGTCCAGGGCGTATAGCGCCGGCACCAGGCCGCAAGCTTCTTGAGGTCCTTCGCCTCCTCGAGCGGCCCGGCCTCCTCGGTTTTAAGCGAAGGCAGAATGGCACAAGCATCCGTCAGCAGCATGCCGGGTGACAGGCCTGCTGCTTTCGCAGCCTGATTAACGGCGGCAAGCCGCCTGCCCCCCTTGCCGCTTTCGGCGATCGCCAATGGCTTTTGCTTCTCAAGCGGCTTGGTGAGCGCGCGAATGCGTTCCAGACGCTCCGTCCGCCAATAAGGGAGCCATACCGACACAACCCGGCGCATGACAATCAATCTCCCATTGAGTGAACAACGCGCCCTGCCCACGCTCAAGGAACGCGCTAAGCCGTGGCGTGCCCAGAAGCGCCTGTCCCGGCGTCCTGAGTTCCGGCAAGCTCGCCAGGCGCGCAATGCGCCAGCGGGTGTGCGCAGCTGTGGCACCGCCTTGACCCCAATGCCGCACCACAAAGATCGAGACGGGCGAGCTTTCGGTACGAAGCTTGAGGCGGCGGCTCGCGGTAAAGCCGTAAATCTTCTCGTGGCCGCCGAGCGCCAGGATCGCGGCTCTTGCCGCCTGACTTGCCGCCACCTCCTCCGCGGCCCAGAGCAGCTCTTTCTCAGTCCTGACGCTGACCGTGATGATCCGCGCGGCATCAAGGCCGACGGCGCGAACGCCGTGGCCGTAAAGATTTCCAAGCTCTTGGCACGCGTTCTTAAGCCTCAGCACGAAGACGGGCTTGCCCTCATCCTTCGACAGGCTCGCTCCCAGCAGCGCAAAAGCGAGCACGCTTGGCCAATCGCCCGGTCCCTGCCCGAGACATTCATGCAGGCCCGATGTCAAGAGCCCGGCCGGAAACGCCGCTGGCGCGCTTGATGCCGCGCTTTTCGGGTTGAACCCGGCCTCTCCGGGCATGCCGAAGCGGCTGCGCAGCTTCTCGAAAACCTGTTGTTGGTGCAGGGATTTCATGGTTAGCTTGTTCACGTTTTGTTCTAATCTACAGTCAACACCCGGCTCAAGTCAAGGTTGCCCGGCGCACCCCAAGCGGATGAACCTCCCTCAGCTGGCATCTAAGCCTGGCAATAAGCCCTTTTAGATTTAGCCGCCACGTCTGGGACTGGTACCGCCCTCTCCGACAATAATAAAGGGCGCCCAGTGGCCAGGCGCATGGCCCTCTTCAATCAAGGAGAGCATGGCGCGCTGGAAGGCTTCCGCGCGTCCCAATGTTGGCATGGCAGCCAAGGCCGCGAACGTGCGTGTCGTAAGCTCGACAGCGGCCTGCGAGTTGACAGCCCAGTGTGAAACCAGCAAGGCACGTGCGCCCGCAAAGAAGAACGCGCGGGCCAGGCCCGAAAGCGCATCGGCGCCAACCCGCCTTCCCGAAGCCGTATTGCAGGCTGAGAGCAC
>JBAUNL010000681.1:0-2037 GCA_049579205.1 Rhodomicrobium sp.
TCACAACTCTTGCCGATACCGCCATAGAGACCTACGAAGCCATCCGGACCACGCGTACAGTCCTTGGCCTCAATGGCAAACGCAGGAAAAGGGCGCATCGGACTCTTTCCCCTCATCGCCCTGCGCCCACATTTTTTGCTGAACGCTAGGCAACACGGCCTGTTGCGTCAGATCAGCGAAATGGCCGCGCGTGACCAGCGCCATCATGATGTCCCCCTCCGAATCATCAAAGACAGGCAATCACGATCCGCTCTGCTATGGAATCGCGCGTCCGCAACAGGAGTCACTCTTTCGGCACGGCGGTGTAACTTCCCATTTCAGCAGCTTGGTCGCAGGATTGTAGGTCACGACCGCTGTTCCGGTGGCGGAACTTCCTCCGAGCTTTTGAGATCAATCTTATACGTAGTGGTTTGCGCGAATGCGCCCGATATGGAAAGAACTGCGACGAAGGCTTCGAGCTGGCCAAGCACTCGCTCGTTCTCCGTTTCCTTCACGTTAAGTGCCTGCGATGCTTTCTGCTCCGCCAGTAGCCGTTTGAACGTTTCAACGGTGTTAGGACCATGCCTCGGGTTCGGCCGATGACAAAGGCGTTAATGCGCAAGGGCACGAATTAAGTTGAAATTGGCCCGTCAGCTCCTAAGCTCTTGAGCTGGGTCACGAGCGCCGCCGCCTACGCTTCACCTTTTCGACTACACGCGTCATCACGTCGCCGCCGCGTTCTACCATTCCTCAGGCGGGCCACCTAAGCTTGCAGCCGGATTCTTCGACAGACCCCGCGGCCTTCGACCCATCCACAAGCTCAGTGACATTGAAAAGGTCTTCCTTGTCACCGGCGACGGGGGCCTTCTGGGCATTGCCGACATACAAGGTTGTCATGAGCTGGTTCTGGCCAGCCCGGTAGAACGGCTTGTTGGGCATAAGGGCAACTTCAGGTGGAAGAGCAAAATTCTGCATGGCCCGCGCCAGTTTGACCGCCTCCAACGTCTTCTCCTGGTTCGCTGCGAGCGCACAGGTCCACACCGCGACGTAACCGAACCAGGTGCGGGCGGTGGGAACTTTCCCGGTTTTTTTGCGAATCCCCTCAACGAATTCCACGACATGCGGAACGTTGGGCTGCTTCCAGTACCACTCGAAAACCCAAGTCCCGATCAAAGCTTCCGGCGGCAACCCTTCCAGCGATTCCAGCTCCTGCTGGGCGCCTGCGATGTGGAACCGCTTGTCGAGACCGAATTGCACGGCCTGCTTGAGCGCGTTCACCATATCATCCCCCTGCATGAGGAAGAGGATCACGTCCGGGTTTGCTGCCTGTGCCTTTATCAGGTAAGCAGAAAAGTCAGTGGTTGCGAGAGGGACCAAGTCTCCGCCAACTTTTGTACCACCCATGGAAGTACATGCTTTTTCAAGGCTAGCTTGAACCGTGTGTCCGAAAGCATAATCCGGCGTGAGATAATACCACTTCTTGCCAATTTTTATGAGATTAGAAGCAACCGCATTCGCTTCCATTTGCGTTGTATTGCAAACGCGAAAGACATTCCAGTGACAGTCCTTGCCGGTAACAGCGTCGGTATGCCCGCCGGTGACAACATGAAACAGCTTTGCCTCGCTCGATACCTGACCCAGGGCCAGTGCCATTGAGGAATTGACATTGCCGAGGAGGAAATCGATCTTGTCGCGATCGATGAGCTTACGGGCCTTTTGAACTGCGGTGCCAACATCGCCTGATGTTGAATCCTCGACGAGAAGCTCGACCGGCCTACCGAGGATGCCGCCCTTCTTATTGATCTGCTCGATCCCGTACTCGCAGCCGATCAGCTCATTCTTGCCCGGCGCCGCGTAGGTGCCGGTTAGCGGATCGTTGAATCCCATCTTTATGGGCTGCTCTCCTCGGGCACCGCCAATCCAGCCTTTAGAACAGAGCGGCGTCTAATGAGGTGATTAGTCAGCCCGTTAGCTGGTGATGGCCTGCCCCATCAAAGTGATCCGAGTTGAATGTTAGACTCGGCGGGTTTCTGGTGGCGCTCATGCCGCCAGGCCCTG